>NZ_RAWN01000139.1:0-26673 GCF_003668895.1 Corallococcus sp. AB045 | reverse complement strand
GAGGGGCGGCGGGTGGGGAGGGCGGCCCGGACGCGGAGGCCGCGTCGATCATCGCCCAGGAGAAGAGCCAGGGAGAGATCGACGCCGCGGTCGAAAAGGGCCAGGGCGACATGGTCCAGGAGGAGGCGAAGGAGCAGGAAGCCTCCGAGGCGGAGACACAGCGCACCGAGCAAGCGGCGGCCCAGGCCGAGTCGGACGCCGCGGCGGAGCAGGAGTCGGAGAAGGCCGCCGCCCAGAACGAGGTCGCGAAGAAGCGCGGCGAGTGGAACGAGGAGCAGCAGGCCGCCGTCGACAAGAGCAATACCGAGGCCGACACGAAGCAGCAGGAGGCCGACGAGAAGGTCGACACCGAGAAGACGCAGGCCGACGAGAGCGCCGGAAAGACCCTCTCCGAGGGTGAGGAGAAGGCCCAGAAGGCCAAGGAGGAGGGAGAGGCCAAGGCCGAGCGCGAGAAGGCCAAGGCGAAGGAGGAGTCGAGCGGCTTCTTCGGTTGGCTCGCGTCGAAGGCGAAGGCGTTCTTCAACAAGATCAAGGAGGCCGTGAAGAGCGTCATGAAGGCGCTCCGCGCGGCGGTGAAGGCGGCCATCGAAGCGGCGAAGAAGGCCGCGGTCGCGCTGATTGAAAAGGCGCGGCAGGCGGTGGTCGCGGCCATCCGTCTCGCGGGTGACGCGCTGATCGCCATCAGCGACGTGGCGCTCGCCGCGTTCCCGGAGCTCAAGGCGAAGTTCCAGGGCGCCGTCCGCCAGACCGTCCAGGACGCCGAGGACGCGGTCAACAAGATCGCGGACAAGCTGAAGAAGGGCGTCACGAAGCTGCTCGACGCGCTCGGCGAGTTCCTCGACAAGGCGCTGGGGCTCCTCGAGAAGGGCTTGCTCGCCGCCGTGGACGCGGTCGCCGCCGTGGTGGACTCGGCGATCAAGGCGGCGGAGGCCGTCGCCAAGGCGCTCGGGACGTTCCTCGCGCTCATCAAGGACATCGCGGCGGGCCCGGGTCAGTGGATTTCGAACCTGGGCGCCGCGGTCGTCGACGGCATCAAGAACCACCTCGTGAAGGCCATGAAGTCGGCCATCAGCGAGTGGTTCAAGAGCAAGGTCGAGGAGGTGCTGGGCATCCCGGTCGACCTGATGAAGGCGCTCTTCACGGGCGGCTTCAACCTGGAGGCCATCGGGAAGATGGCCTGGGAGGCGCTCAAGACCGCCGTCCCGGGCATCCTCATCCAGCTGCTGATCGAGAAGCTGGTGGCGATGATCGTGCCCGCCGCGGGCGCGGTGATGGCCATCATCGAGGGCGTCCAGGCGGCGTGGGGCGCGGTCAGCAGGATCATCGCGGCCATCGACTCCTTCATCACCTTCCTGAAGGCGGTGAAGGGCGGAAACGCCGGTCCCCCGTTCGCGACCGCGGTGGCGGCGGGCGCCGTGGCGGTGATCGACTTCGTCGCCAACTGGCTGCTCAAGCGCCTCATGAAGCCGGCGAAGAAGGTGTCCGGCAAGCTGGCTGCGATTGGCAAGAAGATCCTGGCCAAGATCAAGAAGGGGCTGAAGAAGGCCGGCAAGAAGCTCAAGAAGTTCTTCAAGAAGGCCGGTCAGAAGCTCAAGAAGCTGAAGGACAAGCTCTTCGGCAAGAAGAAGAAGGGCAAAGGCAAGGACAAGAAGAAGGACAAAGACAAGGACAAGAAAAAGGAGGCGAAAAAGCGCCTCAAGCGCGCGCGGAAGGCCATCGCCGCCCGGCTCCGCAAGCCCAAGAAGGGGGGCGATGCTCGCTCCACCATCCAGCGCGTGGCCGCGCAGCACAAGGTGTCCGCCACCATCTCCGTCGGAGCCGACAAGTGGCTGGTCACACTCAAGGTCAACCCGGACGAGAAGCTTTCGCTCCAGCAGACCGACAACGCGCCAGCACTGCAGGGCGCGGAACAGGCGAAGACCGTCGTCGGGGACATGAAGTCCGAAGCGGCGCAGATCGAGCAGATCGTCGCGGCGATTGTTCCGACGCCGTCCAAGACCCCAACCGAGAGCGGGGAGGCGAAGGAGAAGGCCAAGCTCGAGGAGATCCAAAGCTCCTCCGACCAGACGTTCGTACCGACGAAGCCGGGCCACCTGAAGGACGAGCCTTCCGTCAAGGGACCGGGGTTCGACGCCGCGGCCCTGAAGTCAGAGGAGAGTGGAGACGTCCTCGAACTCTTCGAGGAGAAGTCCGGCAAGCCGCGCGTGCTCCTCGGTCACTCGTCCTCGCGCAAGATGCCCACGGGGAAAGAGGTCATCGACACGACCGGCGAAGGCTCGGCGAGGGCCAAGGTCCTCAGTGAGCCCGCGACGGCGCAGAAGGTCGCTGGCGGCGAGGCCGTCCTCCGCCAGGACGGCCGGCAGATGCAGAATCAGCTTGGCGCGATCACGTCGCAGATGAGGAAGAACATCAAGAAGATGGAGAAGGCGCTTGATGATGGCGTGAAGAAAAAGAAGGTGGACCCGCAAGTGAGTGAGAGGGTCAAAAGGGTTCTCGCCGGCAAGGGCGGGCTGATACGCATCGTGATTGAGCTCGACAAGGGGGCCTCCTTCAGCGCGACCGATTTGGAGGCTGCGAAGACGCTGATCAAGCATGCGATTGACAACTTCAAGGCGACGTTGAAAACTGTCGAAACCAATATCGAGGCTGTCATTCGCGAGGCAGGCAAGGACTCGGACACGGTGGTCTATGGCTGAAGCTCGATACCGCGTCCTCGAAGGCCTACGAAAGATGGGGCGCGCGGAAGAGGCCTTGTCACACCTGACCAGCCCAATCTTGCTGTTCGATTGGTTGCTCGCCAGACTGCTCGCAGGGGAATCGCTCGACATGGGCGAGCCGCAACTGCAGGCTTTTCAGCAAGGGTTTACTCCGGCTGAGCAAGACTTCGCCAATCTTCGCCGTCATGTATGCGTCGCTGCGAGTGCGTTGCTCACCGGTCGGCCCGTTGGCTCAAGTCCCAAGGAAGCGCTCTCGCTCGCGCACCGCGCCTGGAACGGCGGCTGGCAGGACCTGGAGATCTCGGTCGAAGCCTGCGCCGCCGCCGCCTGCGCGCGCGATAGCGCCGAACTCGCACTTTGGAGGGAGCGGGCGGAGCGCAAGCCAGCATCGGACTGGGTCGAATCGTTCGAGGAGACGCTCTTCTTGCTCGCGCCACCTTCGGCGGCGATCAGTCCCCAGGGACTGGCGACAGGCGTGGCACGTGTGTCCGCCGAAGTCCTTCTGTTTGAATCGACCAACTCCGCCGCGCCGCTCGTCTGCGCCCTGTGGCATCGCACGGAGTCACACGCAGCCATTGGCGCGCTCTTGTCGGGGCGCGCGCAAGCCGTCGATGAGCTTGTGTTCGGTCCCGAGGGCGAGAAGCCGCGCCTCAAGATCGGCAAGCCGTCTCACGACCTCATCGAGATGGACCCGGGGCCGCTGCTGGTCCTCGGGCTCAAGGTGACCGGGCGCGGACCGCTCTCTCCCGGCGGCTATTCGCTCGCCCCCTTCACGTACCAGCTGGCGGAGCTCTTGGACCGGACCCAGGCGAAATGGAGCCGCCTCGCCGAGCCCGAGCGGACGCAGAAGCTCACCGCGATGGAGGGGGCGCTCGCGCGGAAGGAGCATGGCGTGACCTTCCGCATCCAGCTCGCTCGCGGCGTCGAACTCTCGCCCGAGGACGAAGAGGGGTTTCGGGCGCGAATCGCGTCTTCGTGGGAGCACGCCCGTCGCAGCCTCCGCGGCGTCCATGCGGAGGCGCGCGTGGAGTTCGTTCGCTGACCCTCGCCCGTCCTGAGTCCTGGCGCGCTTGCCCCTGCCGGATGGACGCAGTAGACGCGGAGCCATGGGTGCTGACGTTGTCGGCTTTCGGGGTTGTGCTCTCCAGGTCGAACTCGGTGACGCGGGCTTCCTGCGGAAGCTCAAGCTGAAGTCCTACAAGGACGCTGCCGACGCCGCGGTGCCTCCCGAGCGGAGACCCAAGCTCAAGATCAACGTCCGGATCGGAGACAACCCACCTGTCTCGATGGCCTACCCCGACCTGGAGCGGGAGGTCGCGGAGTTCACTCGCCGGGTTTCCGGATGCGCGGACTGCCCCCTCGTCGAGGGTGCTCCGGCGGGGTGTTACGCCTACGTCGCCTATCCCATCGACGCTGCCGCGGAGGAGGTGCTGTTCGAGGTGGTCGTCCGCGGATTGGAGAGTCCCGGCTCCGTGGGCTCCCGGTACCATCAGGAAGTCATGCTCCGGTTCGAGCCTGCCCCTGCCTCGTGGGTCGAGCGCCGGGGGACAGCGCAGGGCGCCCTCTGTGTCCTGGAGCGGCCGCTCGAGCACAGCTGGCACGAGGGCGGCGAGGTGCGTCGCCTGACGAGCGCCGATGTGCTCTGGGCATTGTTCGCCACGCTCGACGATGCACGGGGCATCTCGCTCGTCGGTGAGCTGCTGTCAGAAGTGGGCCGGGTCGCGCGCGAGCGGCATGCCACGGTGACCGGCACCCTCGCGGAGCTCGTGCGCATGGGGGACCTGGCCCGTGCGCTCAGCACCGTCCCGGGTGGCCGGCTCGTGATTGTCGATTGACCCTGGGTGGAGACGGGGGACCTCAGGGCCTGCCCAGCAGCTCCAGCGCGGAGGTGGTCAGCAGGGTGACGCCGGTGCGCAGCGCGCGCTCGCGGTCCGGCGCGTAGAAGGGCGAGTGTGGGGAGGGCAGCGCCTCCTCCGCGCCCTTGGCCTCGGCGAAGCGTTTGGGCTCGGTGATGCCCAGCCACAGCATCACCGAAGGCACGCCCGCGCGGCCGTACTCGGAGAAGTCTTCTCCGCCCATGACGGACGGCGTCTCGCTGAGGTTCTTCTCGCCCAGCACCTTCCCCACCGCGTCCACCAGCCGCTTCGTGAGCTCGGGGTCATTGTAGGTGGCGGGCGTGCCTTCGGTGACGTTGACGGTGGGCGGGCGGGGCGCTCCGGAGGCCATCGCCTCCGCTTTGGTGATGCGCTCGATGCCGGCCAGCAATGCCTTGCGCACCTCCGGCTTGTACGTGCGCAGCGTGAGCTGCAGGCGCACCTCGTCCGGGATGATGTTGTGCTTGGTGCCACCGTGGATGGAGCCCACGGTGAGCACCGCCGGCTCCAGCGGGCTCTTCTCCCGGCTGACGAGCGTCTGCAGCGAGAGGATGGTTCGCGCCGCCATCACCACCGGGTCCACGGTGGTGTGCGGGTACGCACCGTGCCCGCCCTTGCCGTAGAGGGTGACGTCCACCGCGTCCACGCTCGCCAGCGCATAGCCGGGGGTGAACTGCACCGTCCCCGCCGCGGCGTTGGCCACGGTGTGCATGGCCACGGCGACGTCCGGCTTGGGGAAGCGCTTGAACAGGCCGTCCGCCAGCATCTGCCGGGCCCCCGCTCCCATCTCCTCGGCCGGCTGCCCCACCAGCATCAGCGTGCCACGCCACCGGTCCTTCGTCCGCGCCAGCAGCGTGGCCGTGCCAATCCATGACGTCATGTGCACGTCGTGCCCGCACGCGTGCATCACCGCGACTTCCGTCCCGGCTCCATCCTTCGCCTTCGTCTTGCTGGCGTAGGGCAGCCCCGTCTTCTCCTCCACCGGCAGCCCGTCCAGGTCCGTGCGCAGCATCACCGTGGGCCCCTTGCCGTTGCGCAACAGGGCCACCACGCCGTGCCCGCCCACCTTCGGTGTCACCTCGAAGCCGAGCTTGCGCAGGCGCTCGGCCAGCTTCGCCGCCGTCTTCTCCTCCTGGAGTGACAGCTCGGGCGTCTGGTGCAGGTCGCGGTAGAGCGCGTCCAGTTCGGGGTACAGCGCGTCCAGGCCCGCGAGGACCGTGGGAGGGGGCGCCGCCGCGAGCACGGGGCCGACGGGCGCCGCCACACAGGCGAGGAGCAGGGGAAGCAGGGGAAGCGTTTTCACCAGGGAACCTCCTGACAGTCAGGGAGCCCCCACTGTACTGACATGAAGGGGCGCCTCGGAGTCTGGAAGGAGCGGTGGCGGACGGGACCCTCCGCGCACGCCCTCCCCCTGGCCGGTCCCTCACTCGAAGGTGTTGATGACCTACTCCCGGGGCCCCACGCGGGCGACTGCCGCGCCCAGGCCCTGCTCCACGACGTTCCGGTAGGGGCCCTCGGGAACGTGGGGGAGCGCGTCGACGGCCTGTTGGTAGTGCGCGCGAGCCGTGGCGAAATCGCCCCGGTCCTCGGCGCACCTGCCGAGGTTGAGGTGGAGCGACGCGAAGAAGGGGCGCACGCGGTCATCATCCACGGCCTGGGCCCGCTCTAACGACACCTGGTTCCAGTGCCGGGTGGCCTCCGGCGTGAGCTGATGCCGCGCGAGGTAGTGGGCCGCGATGCAGGCCTCGTAGTCGTCGGTGGCGATGTCCCACGCCCGCTGGAAACACGCTTGTGCCTCCTCCGGACGGCGTGCGGCTTCCGCCTGCATGCCCTGGCTGCACAGTTTCACGACGGGATTCTCCGGGTCCATGCCCCGCAGGATGCACCGTCCCCGCGGCCCTTGCGATGCCGTGATGGGCCGCGGCCCGTAGCCGCGGGCCCATGGCACCGGAGTGGAGGGGCGAAATCACTCCGCGAGGACCCCAGCTCCAGCGTCAGAGCGTCTTGAGGTACTCGATGATGGCCAGACGCTCCGGGTCGGTGAGCACGGAGTTGAACTCGTGGCCGCCATTGTCCTGGCCGAAGGCGTTGGTGTTGTAGATCTTCCGGTCCTCCAGCTGCTGCCGCGTGCGGGTGGGCGGGAAGAGGATGTTCCAGGAAAGAGCCAGGTTGCTGAAGAGCACGCTCATCATCTCCTGCGCCAGGGGGGTGGTGAACTCGTCGCCCGGCTGGCAGTTGATGTACGGCGACACCGCTGGATTCAGGGGCGTGCGCCACTTGCAGGGGATGGTGTCGTACTTCCAACCGAGCCTGGTGGAGTCGTAGGCGCGTTGCAGGTCCGTGTCGAAGCCCATGACGGTCAGCGGCTGATCCCACCGCGGCGGCGTGGAGACCCGGCGCCAGATGGGCTTGCGGTCGGCGGGCTTGAGCACCTCCCAGACATTGGGAACCGAGCCGTTATGGAGGTACGGCGCGGTGGCCCAGACCCCGTACAGCGGCGGCGCAAGGTAGCCGAGTTCCCGATTGCCACGGATGTGCGGCTGGTTCTGCGGACCGCAGTCGTTGGCGGTGCCAGCCGTCGAGGGATAACCGAAGAAGTTCTTGGCGCCCGCGGACTGGACCGCCGCGTTGTTGGTATTCACCCGGACCGGGTCGGTGCCAATGATTCTCAGCGGGGCGATGTAGCTCGCCATGCCCTCCAGCGCCGGTGTGGCCAGGAAGGCCGGGTTGTTGACGTAGCGGGGCGAGTAGGCCCCATGGCAGCTCGCGCACGAGCCGTTGCCCTGCGGCCGCGGCACGGTGTTGTTGCGCCCCGGGGCCCACATGTCGAGCGTGTGGAACAGCACCGCCCCCTGTTCGGCCAGCGTCTGGTTGATGGGCAGGGGATAGGGCGGTGACTTGAGGGAATCCACCCAGGTGTTGAGCGACGGGCCGTTGGCCCGCATCCAGTCCTGTCCCGCTTCACTCAACGGCCCGCCAGCGCTTCCGAACAGGCCGATGAACGGCGTGTAGAACACCATGTCCACGCGCGGCGCATCCATGGGGAAGACGCCGTCAACGAACTTCACCGGCCGGTGTCCCATGTTCCACCAGGCGGGCGTATCCATTCCGGCGGTCGAGCCGGAGTTGATGAGGCCAATCACCTCGGAGGGCGTCAGCAGTTTCTCGTCCGGGAACAGGAAGGCGAGGTTGATGTCGCTGGCGTTGTTGGTGCCACGGGTCCGGTTGAGGTTCAGGAACGTGGCCAGCGACGCCGGGTAGCCCAGGGGCAACAGGTCGCTGAGGAACAGGTCCAGGTCCGCCAGGCTGCTGCCGCCGCCCACCTGCACCCCGAGGCCCGGGCCATCCCCGGGCTTGCCCACCATGCCGCTGTGGCAGGCGTGACAGGTGACACCGATGCGGCCGCTCCAGCTCCCATCCGGGTTGCGAAGCTGCGTGAGCATCTGCGGCAACTGCCCGCTCCCGCCGTTGGAGAGGTTCGGAAACTGCCCGGGCAATGGGTAGGGATTGCGCTCGGTGTTCAGCCCCGACCCGTAGCGCTGGGCGACCAGGGTGTCGAAGTTGTCGGGACGAAAGGGAAAGCCCCAGACGCGCCACAGCTCGTTGTACTGCGCCGCGGAGAAGGTGGCGATGCCGAACGCAGCCTCGGGCCGCGTGTAGTCGGTGCCGGTGAACAGCACGCCCACGCCGGGATGGCCGTTGGTCAGCAGCCCCTCGCCATGAGCGAAGCGCGCACGCAGTTCGCCGCAGGTCTTCGCCGCTCCCTGCTCCTTCACGGCCACCGGGTCGACATGACAGTTCTTCCAGTAGGCATTGAAGTGCACCGCCCGCCCGTCACTGACACCGGGCTGCACCAGGGTCCGAGGATCCACCGGCAAGAGCGCACTGTCCGGCCTGCCATAGCAGAAATCCCACTGCGCCGAGCCGCCTCGGCTGCTCCCCAGCAAATCACCCGCGGCGCTGACTCCAGGCACCGCCAACGTCGCCAGGACAGACAGCATGCGAATGAATGGCACGGCGGCCCCGCTTCCAACGAACGGCCTTCTCTCAACGAGCATGAGCTCCTCCTGCTTCGCGGCGTGCGTTCTGACGGCGAGGCGGAAGGGCGCGCGGAGGTTCATCGTCGGGCGCCTCGCTCATTGAAACGATAGGTCCTTGTTGGCATGGCGTCAACACGGAAAGGCCAGAACTTCATGGCGGCACCTTGGCTGCGATTGAGTCACCGAGCGGACCCGGGGCATGCCGCATCGCGACACCCTCTGCCTCCAGGTGTCCGGGGGGCGTTGCTCCCTGCTCCAGGGTGTTGAAGCTGGCTTGGGTGGAGGAGGTCCATGCGGCGCACTTCGCCGCGGAGCGCCCCACGGGCTGCACGGTGGGGTGTCATGACACCGGCGCGGGCGGCCTGACGTTCCGTGACGCCCACGAGCTGTGGCAGGCCACCGTGAAGCGGCCCTCGCAAGGCGACTCCTCGCGCCTGCTCGTGGAGCCCGGCCACCCGGAGCGCAGCCACCTGTACCTCAAGCTGCAACTGGGTCGCCCAGGGCGCACCCCGGTAGGGGCCGTCAGACAGGCGAAGGAGGAGTCCTGGCGGACGGGAGCCGTCCTGCCGGGCCGGTTCCGTCAGGCGCTCTTCTTCTCGTCGTGCGAGGCATACCTTCGAGTCGTGGCCGAAGGGGGGACACATGTCCACGAGCAACCTGCCTACCGAGGTCGAGCTCATCTACGAGCTCATGCCCTGCAACGCCATGCGCTCGGCGCAGGAACCCCTCCGGCAGCCCCATCCCTGCGCCTACTTCCGTCAGTGGGGGAGTTATCACAGCTATGACTACGTGGAGGATCGCCCGCCTCCGGCGCCGGGCATCGTCCACCCGGCGAAGTACGTAGGGCGCGCACCCCTGGTCCCCGAGGCGTTGAGTGGCTGCCGCAAGGCCCCCATCATGGCGGTGGGAATCAATCCCAATCTCCCCGCGTGGTGGAGCGCGAAGCGCCAGTCGCTCTACCCGCTGTTCGACGACTACCAGCAATACGCGCACTACTTCCGCTACCGCGCGGTGGACAAGCTGGAGGTGCCACGCGCCGACTACGAGCGCTTCGGCGGCGGTGAGCAGGACACCCCGTACTCCGACTTCGAGCTTCAAGTGCCTGAAGACGAGGCGGGTGATCGCCTGGTGCCCCTCAAGCTCCAGCCCCAGAAGATGTATGAGACGTATCAGGGGCTGCTGGACACCGTGGCGGAGGAGATGGGCTGGAGCGGACACAAGCTCCGGGTCGGGGAGGATCTCTCCTACGGGAACATGGTGGCGTGTCCCTCGGCGAAGTGGACCACGAGAGCCTCCCCGGAGGATCCGAAGCTGCCGCCGATGACGGTCGCGCAGCGGGATGGCATTGTTTGCGAGTGCTTCCGCGAGCGGAGGTATTTCCTCCGGCAGCTCTTCCAGAGCCTTCCCTCCGTGCTGCTGTGCTTCAGCCAGAGCACCGCGAACGCGCTCATCTCCGAGTTGAAGGATCGCTTCGTGAAGGGGGCTCCCCAGCCAGGGGAGCCGCTGGAGTCGCTGATGTCCCGGGAGATCCGTCTGAGGTACGGCGCCGCGCCGGATGGCAGCGAGCTGGGGGCGCGAGTCATCTTCGCGCCGCACATCACCGGAGACTCCGCCGACTTCGAGAAGTCCCGAGCGAGGGTCATCGAGCAGCTCCTGGAGGAAGCCAGGGCGGGACGGCTCGCCATGAATCCACAGACCGGGCACCTGCGGCGCCCCAAGGGCGCCTGCGTCCTCTGCACCCTGATGCGGATTGGTCCGTGTGACTACGAGCGTGAGCTGCAGCCGCTCAGCCAGCAGCCGGCGCTCACGGCCGCCTCGCCCGGGCCGCTCCTGGCCAGGGAGAAGTCCGCACAGCTCGCGTTGGTGCGAGAGACACTGGCCGTGTCCCCTCCCGTTCCGGTGGCCTGGGGCGACACGGATGAAGAGGCAGAGGAACGCTTCGATTCGGGGGACTCGCCATGAACCCCGTGAGCGCCTCCTTGCAGGTCAGCGCGTTCTTGTCTGCCAGCGCCTTCGGTTCCGCCTTCGCCTCCTTCTTGGAAGCCTGTTCCGAACCACGACGGGAGAATCAGGCTGCGTAGGCCCTTCCCGCTTCGAGTTGTTCCACGAGCTGACCCAGAAGGTTCTGTAACTTCTCCAGCCGCTTACTCCCCTCGATCCCCTCTGTCCGAAGGTCTCGTTCGAGAGCCGACAACCAGGACTCGAGACGGGTCGGGTATTTGTCGACGAAAGAAGAAAACCCGATGACCGCGAGAGCATCCGCCCGTTCATCTGGCCGCATCATTTCGGCGATCGCGCGTTGCTCCTCGCGCCACACCATCAATCTGTCTCTATCGATCTGGTCGCTCGCGAATGTGGAGCCAATCTCAGAAAGGAGCAGATCCACGCTCCTGGTCTCTTCCTCGGTTTGGAAGCGGAGGATGTTGACCGTGCGGTATAGCTCGTCTACGACGGCCCAGTACTTGCCGAACCGATAGAGCGTGCCAAGCAGGGCGATGCGGCTCCGTTGCTCGTTGTTTGAGCGGAGGTACACCAGGAAGCCATGCTCCCGGATGTTCCGGATTCTGTGGAATAGGTCTCCGGCGGTCGCTAGAAGCGGTTCCCTGTATTTCTCCAGGTGCTCTTTCGCGGCGAACTGTCGCTGTTGCGTCGCTGCTTCCTGGGTGAACTTGTTCTGCAGCAGGGCAAGTTTCCGGTTGGACGCGTCCTGGCGATGCAGGGTCCATCCAGACGTGAACAGGCCGGCCGCCGCCGCAATCAGCGCCACCACGACTTCCGTATCCATCGTCACATGATGGGCATGATCCGCCTCGGTGGACACCAACAAGGATGCGGACACGGTGTCCGACAGGGTGGAAGAGAAGAAGGATGTCACGTCATCGTGAGAACCTTTGAGGGGAGCACATTGGAACGGCGCTGGCTGCCAGTACGGTGTGTTCGGCGTCAGGGATTGCGCTTCCTCGAACCTTCGCTCCAAGGCCTGGCGCATGGGTGGCTGCGGGCCTCGAGACCAGGCCCCGTCGCCGAAGGCGGCGGCTTGATCTTCGTCGCCCACTACCATGGTGGCAAGCAGCTGAACGTGTTCAATTACGCCGTCAATGCCGCCAACGGCGACATCCGGTTCCAGCGCGGGTATGGCAACCAGTGGGGTCGCTATAACGCCCCCGTGACCAGCCGAGAGATCGTGTTCATGGCAGGCTAGGCAATGTATGGCTTCAATGCGACCAGCGGAGAGCAGCTGTGGTTCGTCGGAGCCACCTTCGATGACACGTGGACCCCGCAGGCGCCGACAATCAGGTCTTCGCGTACATCGGTGGCATGCTGAACCGGTGGATGGGGTGGACGCGGAAGGCTGCCTTCACGGGCAACGTCACGGTCTCGGACGGCGTGCTGTATGTGCTCAACGGCCCCCAGGTGGAGGCGCATGCCGAGGCGGATGGCTCGCTGCTCTGGACCTGGGTGCCGCCAGAGGGTACGCCGGAAGGGGAGACCGTTCTGATGTACAGTCTGATCCTCGTCAGCACCTTCTCGAACACGTACGCGCTGGACCTCCGCGTGGGGATGCGCGTGTGGAAAGACCCCACTGGCGGCGCTTGGCCGTGGACAGGGATGGGATTCTGTTCATCGCCGGGATCAATGGGCGCCTTGCCGCCATCGCGGTGAAGTGAGGCGCCAGCTCTCTGCTGCACGCTCGGGGTACGCGGAGCGGACCGCGTACCTCCTCACAAGGCACCTCCTGCGCCTGAAGCGGAACCTTGCCCATTTATTGATCCTCATCAATGCGGTCGAGGGCGCCCCCCGCCAGTCTGGAGGCCACAACGTCGCTGAACGTTCTGGAGCCCTCGCGATGAACATCTCCCGCCATCACTCCCGTTCCCTGGGAGTCCTCTTTCTCCTTCCGTTCTTCGCCTACGGAATCGGCACCGCGCTCGTCACCTCCGCCCTGAAGGATCCGGAGCAACTGGCCGAACAGAGGACGCTGTTCGTCGGGGGAGCGCTGCTGCTCCTGTTGAACTCCCTCCTCGTCGTCGGAATTGGCGTGCTGTTTTTTCCCATCCTCCGCGAGCGGAGCCCGGGCATCGCCGTCGCGTATGTCTGCACGCGGGTGATGGAGGCGCTGACCCTCATCGTCGGAGTGGTGTTCCTGCTGTGCATCCTCCAGCTCGGAGACTCCGCGCAAGGGCAGACGACGCCGGAGTGGATGCCCCTGCTCAACCTTCTGTCGAAGGGGAACTTCTGGGCGTACCAGATCGCGATGATCATCCTGGGGGCCGGCAGCGTGGCGTTCTGCATGTCGCTGTACCGCTCGCGGCTTCTTCCCGCGTTGCTCCCGCTGGTGGGCGCGGTGGGCTACGGATTCCTGGCGCTGGGGGCCGTGCTCGAGCTCTTCGGGCTGCCGTGGGGCATCTTCTTCTCCGGGCCCGGGGGCCTGTTCGAGCTGTTCCTCGGTGGCTGGCTCATCACCAGGGGGGGCCGGACGGTCACGCCTACCGTCGCGGCGTAGCCTGCTTGCCGCGCGTGGCGAGACGCTTGCGGATTCGGCTCGGCGACTCGGGCTTCACGCCAATGTAGCTGGCCAGCTGGTCCTGCGGAATCCGCTGGAGGAGGTCCGGCCGCGTCCTTGCGAGCTTGAGGCAGCGCTGCTCCGGGGTCTTGGTGAGATAGGAGGCGAACCGTTCCTGCTGTTCCGCCAGGACCTGCTGCATCACCCTCCTGGAGATGCTTTCGAAGCGAGGGAAGCGCCGATACAGGTCCCCCTCGCGTTGCCCGGTGCCGACCACCACCGTGGTGCTCGCCAGCGCCGTGGGGGACCGGTATCAGCTCACTCTGGCGTGGTAGCCGGTGGGAAAGGCTCTCGAGGGCAACAGTGCGGACCTGACATTCACCACCGGCTCGTTGCAGGCAATCACGCAATTCGAGGTGCGAGTGACGTGCCCCGAGGAGGGGCATCCCGGTGGAGGTGTGAATGCAGAGCCGAGTGTGGATGGTATAGGTAGGTGAGTAGATGTGTGTCATTGTCGTGATCGTCTGCTGCTGCCCTGATTTATGTCTGGTGTCAGCGCATTCTCCGGATGGTCGTCAGCTTGCTGTCGGACTCAATCACCTGCTTCCAATCTTCCCGCGTCAGGTGCTCTCGGATCCGCGCAGCGCCGAGGTGCTCGAAGATCAGCCGTAGGTATTCTCCGAGCGGCACTTGGATCGACGAGATGTCCTCTTCGTATACGAAGAAGAGGTGGAGGCCTGAATGCAGCGACGGCTTGAATGTGACGAAAGCAGGCTCGCCAGGGATCGCCTCAAGTACGCGGTGCTGCTTCAGTTCGTCGATCGATTCGTTGGAGAACGAGTCCCTAGTCCAGAGAGAGTCCTCAAACGCGTCGGAGTATCTCGTGCGTTCAATCCGCTCGGGATAACCAAACAAGGTCTTCTGCAGAGGCAGAAGCAGGATGGCGCCAGGAATTTCTTCTCCACTGGGCCAGATCGACCAGTCGAGTTCCACCCCGTTCATCTCGCGATAGAACTCCATGAGTTCCGCTGGTAACTCCACGCCCGCCTCACGCAGGACGCGCTGCAGGAGTTCCTCTTCGATGCCCTCATTCACCAAGCAAGCTCGTAGGTTTAGGCTTTGCTGCTTGCGCAGCACCTCGATTCGTGCGTTCAGCAGTTCTTTCCACATGGGTCACTCAGGGATGTCGTGTATGATGACATTCGGGTTGCTGAGGATCGCGGCGATCTTCGAATCGTGTTGCGCGATGCCGCGACGAACACAGCAGGCCCCGAGTTTCGAACGGAATTCGTCAATCGAGCGATATGGGCGATTCTGTTTGATCAGTTCCACGAGTACCCAGTCGCTGATGATGGTCCTCAGAGCGGAGCCAGAGCTGAAGTTGAGGCTGATCTTGTTTTGCTCGTGGAAGTCTGGCCTTGGCAGCGGCGCGCTCGCCGCCAGCGATGGGGACTCCATCTTGTGCCACCAGGGGGTAGATGTCTTGCCCTTCCACGCGTACAGGCCTGCGCGGCCCGCGATGTTGCTCGCGAATTCGTTGTCGCGCCAGGAAACCGTGATGTCGACCCATACGATATTTTTGATGCCCTTCATCGAAGCCTTCGCAAGTTTGATTGTGGCGTGCTCGAAGCTCCTGAAATATCCCAGATTGATGCTGCCGGGCGCCGATATCAGGTTGTTCGGCTGGCCCAGTCCGCCCATCTTCGCAGAGATCACATGCATCTGTACCCAAGTGTCTGGTTGCTTGGTCAGGCCGGCTCGTAGCACGCGACGCCAGCCCGGCGTTCCTGAATCCTCTCCTTGTGGAGGTCGGCTGCCGGCGGTGGACTCACCAACAAGGTACTCCACGCTGTTGTGGGTCGCTGGCGGCCCGGAGTACCGCGGCACCGTCGACTTGGGATAGTCCGCCGACTCTGGTGGCGCGCCTGCCAACCGCGCGAACGCGAGGCTGATCCGCGCAAGCTGCGATTCGATGAGAACTCTGCGCCGTGCGGCCTCCGGTGCGTTGCGTGCGGTAAATGAGAAGATGATTTGATTTGAATCCCTGAAGACCGATAGTGCAGACAGGTATTCAGCCGATGTCTTGTCTGGATGGTCCGCGAGGTATCGATCCACTGTTTTCTCGTCGCTCGAAATCAGAATCTGGGCCGAATCGCCGGATTCCTGAAAGAGCAGCACGTGGGATTCGCCGTCGCGGTTGGTGAACGCCTTGCGCGCGCGCCACCATTCGACGGCGCGCTGCGCCCCACTCGCGACCAGTCGCCCAATCCTCCGAGCCTGCGCGACAATCCAATCCACCACCCGGTCCAGCCCGCGGTCGATGGGCTGGCGCACGGCGTTGATCACGTTCGTCACCGCGTCGCTCACCCGCCCGAGCCCTGCGATGCGCGCCAGGAAGCTGATGACCAGGGTGAGCAGCCCGGCCATCGTCTGCTCGACACGGTTCGCCGCGGCACCAATCGCGCCACTGGCAATCGCGGCGAGCGAGTCGATGACGGACGCGGCGACCTGGGCAATCTGGCTCATCCGCTCCACGAAGAACATCACCGTGTTGTAGGTGGCGATGATGGCCTGGATGAACGCGCCCGCCGGGTTGAGGCTCGTCACCAGGCGCGTGATGGCCGCCTGCACCACCCGGTCCCGCACGAAGGTCATGACCTGCTCCATGACCATGTCGCGCAGGTTCGACACGCTCTGCTGGATCTGCTCCCATGCGGCCGCTGGCCCCTGGGTGACGAGCGTCCGGACGAGGTCGAACGTCGTCTCCATCGCCCGCACCGCTGGCTCGCCCACGGCGCGCATCAGCTTCTGACGGAGGCTCTGCCACGTCACTCTCAGCACGCTCAGGACGAACTTGAGCACCTCCACCAGCGTGAAGCCCTGCGGGATGTAGATGCCCGCCCCGCTCATCGCCCCGGTGAGCCAGCCAATCAGTGACGCACGCAGGTGCGTGAGGAACCGCCCCGCGAACTGCCGCAAGCCCTGGAGCCCCGCCTTCACCAGGTTGCCGATGAAGCCAATCGGGTCGCGCAGGATCGTCCGGAACGTCGCCGCCGCGCGGCGCAGGTACGGCATCACCTTCGGCGCCACGACGGAGAAGATGATCTCCAGCAGGTTCCAGACGGCGTTCCCCGCCCAGCTCAGGAACCTCCCGATGAACCCACCGAAGGCGCTCGCCACCTTCGCGAAGGCGCGCGGCAGGAGCACGATGTCGGCAAGCTCCAGCGAGCGCAGCGCAGAGAGGAACTGCCCGGGAACCTGCCGGACGAAGCCCAGCAGCTCGCCGAGCGCCCCCTGGAACCACGCCCACGCGCGGCCCACCGCGTTGCCACGCTTGAGGTTCTCCCAGGTCTCCTCCTGACCAATCAGCTTCATGAAGCCGCCGATCAGGGCCTCGGCATCGGCCTGGACGGGCTCTCCCGTGATCGGATCCTGGCGCAGCACCGCCTTGAGCAGGTCGTAGCCTCGGGTGCCCTCCGCCAGCCGTGCCAGCGGCCGCAAGATGGCATCCTTGATGAGCTGGCCAATGCCGCTCACGAGCCCGCCGAGGAAACCGGTGAGGCGCTGAATGGGTTCGGTGAAGATGCGCTGGGCACGCGCCCACACCCCGCCCAGGTCGAGGAGGTCGGCCAGTTTCAGTGAGTCGACGAACCGGGTCAGCGCCGCATGGATCTCGTTCCCATTCAGCCCCAGCGACCGGATCTGTTGCTCGACCCAGCTGCCAGCGCGGTCGAAGACCCCATGGTTGTTGAGGGCCTCGGTGATGAGCGCGCCGCCGGGGATGAGCTCCACCGCCGCTCTCATGACGTTGGCGGCGCTCCGGTCCACCGGCGTCATGTTGATGGGGTTCATTCCCAGGGCGACGGTGAACATCCGGAAGCCGGGAATGTTGTTCGCCTTCTCAGCGAAGTAGTTGAGCGGATTGCCGATACCCAATCGCTGCGCCCGGAAGCCGCTGGTCCGCTCCCGCACGTTGAACGGCTCGCCACGCCCCACGGCCTCGGAGACCCGTTGCGCTTCCTGCTCGTGGGCCCCTCCTTGCCCTGGCGCCGAGCGCTGCACCACGGGGGCGCCCTGCTGTTGCACGACGTGGGCGGCCTCGTGCGCCAGCAGGCCGGCATCCGTGGCCCGCTCACCAGGGCCGAGGAAGACATGATTCCCGAAGGTGAAGGCCCGTGCGGACAAGCTCGCCGCCGCGTCCTGTGCGCGGGCACCCGTGTGCACCCGGACGGATTGCAGGTCCGTCTGAAGGGTGCTCTCGAGCGTGTCTCGGACGCTGGGCGCAAGGGGCGCTCCTCCCGTTGGCGCTCCAGGCACGCTGGCCGGTCCCGTGAGTGTGCTGGCGCGTGCCGCCCGCTTCTGGAGGGACTCGATGACCTTGCGGAGACGAGGCTCCGTCCTGGCCTCGCTGCTCACCCTGACGGCCGCGCCGCCGGGGGCATCCACGGAGGTGGTACCCCTGCTCGGGCGCAGGGGGGCCGCTGCGCGCTCGGGGGCGGCCGCGGGACCTCGGGCGGGAGCACGGGTGGAAGGCATTGGGATTCACCCTCGGAGGGAGGTCGCGCCAGGGCGGCGCAGCGGGCATACGTCACCGGCCTTGCGGTACTCGCGCACGACCCCGGCTTCCAGGTGCGCCGAGCTGAACGTGCCGCCGTCCTCCAGCGCGAGCAGCGATGCGTGCAGCACCGCGTTGCGGATCTGTCCGCCGCTCAGGTCGCAGTGCGCGGCCACCTCGTGCAGCAGGCCCGCGTCCACCGCGTGCGCGGCTGGCAGGTGCAGCTGCCAGATGGCCCAGCGCTCGGAGGGGGCCGGTGCGCGGAAGTCCACCACCACGTCCATGCGCCGCTGGAAGGCCGGGTCGATGGCGTCCGCCGCGTTGGTGGTGACGAGGAGGATGCCCTCGAAGGACTCGATGCGCTGGAGCAGGTAGTTCGTCTCCAGGTTGGCGTAGCGGTCCGTGGACGAGCCCACCCCCGTGCGCCGGGCGAAGAGCGCATCGCCCTCGTCGAAGAGCAGCACCACGTCCAGCTCCTCGGCGAGCGCGAAGATGCGGGCCAGGTTCTTCTCCGTCTCGCCGATGTACTTGTTCACCACCGAGGACAGCTCCACCCGGTACACGTCGAGCTGGAGCGCCGAGGCGATGAGACGCGCGGCCAGCGTCTTGCCCGTGCCGCTCGGCCCCTGGAAGAGGGCGCGCACGCCCGGGGTGAGCTGGCGCGCGAGCGTGTCGCTCACGGCCCCCGCCAGCCGCTCGCGGTTGCGGCAGCGCGTCTCCAGGAGGCGCAGATCGCGCAGCGTCTCGCCGCCCACGGCGAGCTGGCCCCAGTCCCCCATCGCGGTCAGGCGCACGGCGAGCGTGTCCAGCGCCTCCCGGTTCAGGGCGCGGCCCGCCTCACGCACGTCCTCGGGGCCTACCGACTCGCGCCCGGAGAGCGCCGCGTGGGCCTGTGCCAGCCGTGCCGCGCGCCGGATGTTGCCGCGCGTGAGGCGAAAGCGGGTGCTGAGCTCCCCAAGGCTGGAGCACGGCCGTCCGGTGAGGCCTCGCTCCCAGTGCAGCGCGCGCTCCTCGGGGGCGGGCATGTCCACCGACAGCGTGAGCGCGCGGTCCACGCCCTGGCCGGAGACGCCCCCCAGTTGGCCCAGCACCACGGCCAGCGGCCCGCTCAGGCCCGCCAACAGGGGGACCTCGGCCGTCTCTCCCGGGGCTGGCTCCAGCAGCGCCACCGGCAGGGCGTGCAGCAGCGTGGCCAGCGCGCCCACCATGCGCCAGCGCTCGTCATCCACTTTCCGCGGGCCCTCCACCTCCAGCACGCCACGGCCCAGCGCGCGCGCCACCGAGCGCAGCAGGGTGCGTCGGCCGTTGTGTCGCGGGCCGCGCACCAGCAGCGCCCGGACCTCGCCCGATGCCAGCAGCGCGGGCAGGCGCCCGAGCACCTCCCGGAGCGCGTCCGGGATGAGGAGCGGCTCATCGCGCTCGAGCACCGGGAGGCCGTGGTGCCGCATCCAGGGGGTGAGCGTCTCCGGCACCTCGCCGCGCAGCGCGTCCCAGATGGGGCCGGGCACATGGAGCGCCCACTCGGAGCGAGGCGCCTCCCGGTTGGCCACCTCCACCAGGCCCAGCCCGCCCAGGCGGCTCAGCCGGGCGCGCACCTGGCCATGGTCCTCCTCGCCGCGCCACCCTGCGTTGAGCAGACCCAGGGTGGGGCGGTGCAGGCCCGGAGTGCCTTGCAGGGCGGAGAAGAAAGCCCCGAAGCGCGCGTCCTCCTCCACCGTGCCCACCGTCAGCAGCAGCGTCAGCGCCTCGTGGTCCAGCTCCGCCGCCTCGCGCAGCGCTCGCAGGGGCAGGTGACCGGAGAGGTCCGATTCCCACGCGGCGATGGCCTCGGGCCAGGGATCGCGACCTTCCTCCAGCTCCAGCTTGCTGATGCCCAGCGCCGTGAGCTCGGCGCGGTAGTGGACCAGGAAGGGGAAGCGCGCGAGCAGCGCATCCTCGCCGCCCAGCACACGCGCGGCCTGGGACAGCAGCCGCGTGGCGGCGGCGAAGAAGTACAGCTTGAAGTGCTCCAGGGCGTCGGAAGGGAGCGCGGGGATCGATGGGTCGGTCATGGCGCCTCCGCTCACTCGAAGTGGAAGAAGAGGTGGCGCCCGGCGGCTGGAATCCACCCGATGTTCCGATCCAGCCCGGCGATGCGCACGGCCAGCGGGAGCTGTGAGAGCGCGAACACCACGTCCACGTGGCTCTCCGTCACATGGAGCCGGGCTTCGTGGAGGAGCAGCGTGCGCTCCAGCTCCTCCGCGTCATCCGGGGCCAGGCCCAGCGCACGCGCCAGCCGGGCGCGGACGTAGGGCTCGAGCCAACCCAGCCACTGCTCCAGGTGCTGCGCCTCCGGTGCGACCGGGATGGGGAACCCGGTGCGGGCCAGCGTGAACGCGGCCACCTGGGAATAGGGGGCCGTCTCACGTTGCACCTGGGCTTCGGCATCCTCGCCTTCGCACGGCACGTCCAGCACGAAGAAGCCCTCGGGATGGCGCACATGCAGCCGCCCACCTTCGAGGTCCCACGTCCACTCAGTGGCTTCCTGGGGACGGAAGGCGCTCAGCCAGCCTGCTGGGATGCGCCACGTGTCCGGTGGCTCGAATGCGTGGCCGAAAGCCTCGCCCGGCTCGCGGGAGGAGAGCCGGGCCAGCACCCGCCACACGGGGTCCGTGGGCATGGGGTCCGTGATCAGCCGGCGGCCGAGCAGCGCGACGCAATCCCAGACGGGGAGGGGAAGGCCTGGGCGCGTCGGCTGCGTGAAGTCCCCGTAGAGCTCCAGGAAGAGGCTCAGATTGACCAGATAGAAGACACCGCCCAGTTTCGTGGAGATGGGCAGCCCCCATCCACGGCCCGGAGGATGCGGGAAGGTGGAGGATGGGAGCTGGGCAGGCGCTGGCGCGGAGCGCCTGGAGGTCGTGGAGGCCCGCGGCTCCTGTGGGAGTGACGTCGCGGGAGCGAGGCCAGGGACCGTGGCGGGCCCGGGTGCTGGCGGACGGGTGGCGTGGGGCGCAGGTGGGACGGCAGGCAGTTCCTGTGTTTGGCCAGAGCTGATGTCGAGGAGGCCCGTCTCCGCGTGGGCGTCCCTGTCGCGCCGGGCTGTCGGACGCCTGTCTGAGATGGGCGCCTGAGCCGCCGGGTGCTCGGAGGTGGACGGTACGGAGCGCGTAGGCGGCCGTGGCAGGGGGTGGACCCCGGTCCGAGGAGAGGCATCACGCCAGTCCATGACCTTGGCGACGAAGGATGGGCGCCGCACCTCCGTTGGCGCGCGTCGAAGCAGCAGCGCCACTCCGAGCAGTGTCTGCCTTTGCCGCCCAAGCCCCAGCATGCGCACCTCGGGCGCCCACGGTTCCCATGGCGCGAAGGCCGCGGCAGTCCCCGCGACTGCGCGCTCCTGCGCAGGGCTGGGGTTGGAGGATGACGTCATTTCCCCGCCGGCTACGGGAGCCTTGAAGACAGCCTGCGCGATGAGCGGCCCTGGCAGCCCATGGACCTGGACCACCCGGGTGAGAAGGGTACAGGCCTCGTCCTCGGTGAACAGCTCAAGCACTGGCTGGGACTCGCCCCGCCGGGCGCCGAGCTCCAGCGCGGCTGGCACGTACTCAGGTTGACGCATCCACTCGGCCACCACGGTTCGTGCCAGGTCCGCGCCGGGGAACAGGCCTCGCCACCACCAGTGCGTAGCGGCGGTGCCTTGGCTGACGTCGCTTGCCAGACAGGCCAGGAGCTCCGAGGGGTCGGCGAAGAGCACGGCCTCTGCGTTGGCGGGTACGGCGCCGAGGGCTGAACGCACGGCCTGGGAGAGGCGCTCGCGCAGCGCCTGCTGGAGGGCCCTTTCCCAGTCGGACGGAGGGCCCAGGGCGTGCCGCCGCAGCGACAGCGCACCGGGCTTTGGATCGCGCAGGTGGCGGATGCAGACAATGGCCGAGGGCGGGAGTCCCGCCGGGGAGAGGTGGACAGTGTTCAGCAGGCGCTCCAGCTTCAAGCGAGCGGAGAGCGGTTCGTCGGAGCTGCTTCGCAGCGTCAGACGGCCGATGACGTCCCTGCCTACCTCCCCCCTCTCATTCATTCTTGCCGCGCCTCCTCCGGTTGGACAGGAAGCCGAGCGCGAGCAGCCCGAGCATGGCCGTGGATCCGGCTGTCTGTCCTGCACGCTTGCACCCGCAGCCGCTGAGCGGGGGTTGTGTCGGCTTGTCTTGATACTCGGCCCGGGTGCCGAGCAGCACGGCCTCGTCCTGGGGGATCTCCATCGTGATCACCTGGCTCTTCGGGCCCTCTCCGGGGCGGCCGGCGGGGGGGATGGTCACCTTCAAGCCGGGACAGTTCGGTGGCGTGGGAGGGCGGGAGGAATCCTGGAGAGTGGTCGCGACGTTCCAGTGCTGGCCCGGGATGAGCTCTTCGGGCTTGAAAGGCTCGCGCGCGGAGCCCACGAACTCCTTCTGGGCCACCATCGGCTTCTCGCCGCTCTGAGCCGACCGCTTCTCTTCCTCGGTCGCCGGCCGCGAATGCACGACGTTGTATCCGTAGGAGGCCACCGGGAGCTTCACCCGGTAGTCCTTCTCCTTGATGCGGATGATGCGCTTCGTCTGGAGGTACCCGTGATACAGCAGGCTCATCTCCTCCTGGTGCTGGACGCCATCAGGGGTGCTGACAATCTGCTCCCGGACAGTAGGCGAGGTGACGAGCTCCATCCGGTAGACAGGCTTGCATCCAGGGAGGGGTTTTTCGTCAATGCGCTGGCTGAAGCCCCGGGTGTCGATGGTGGCCGTGCGCTCGAAGACCGAGGCCTCCTCGCCGAAATCCATGTTCCGATAGGCGCTCCGGTTGACGAAGTTCACGACCTTCCCTGGCCCCGGGTTGGCATCCAGCTCCACATAGATGCACTGGTGGGGGTGCGTCTGGTACTGGGCCCTCTCGGTGGTGCTGAGAATCCACGGGCCGGTTTTGAACGTGGTACTCGGCGTGTTGCCGGGAATGTTCTTCGGGGGCGGCAGCGGGGCCGGAAGAGCAGCCCAGGGGCCGAAATTCGGGTCCACGATGCCGAAGTTGGCGATCTTGAAGGTGGGGCTGACCTGCTCGGCTGGGCTTGCTGAGTCGTTTTTTACGTCGACGGAGAAGATATTCTCCGAGCCGGGTGTGAGGTTGATCAGACTGTCTGTCTTGTTGTTGGACTTGATGTCCGTCGACTTGAAGGACAGGCCACCGCAGCCGCTACCGCCAAGGTTGGCCAGTCCCCACTCATTCGGAGGCGGGGTTGTCGTCTCAACATCCCACGGGTCCAAATCTGGCTTGCCGGGAGGCCTGGGAGGCCAGGGGAAGGGGACTGCATCGTCGTCGTCCTCGACCGGCGTGCCCTTCGAGTCGACCTGGAGGATGGCGACGAAGAAACCGAAATCTCCTTGCAGGGGCAGATCAAAGGATCCACAGCAGCTGTTGTTCGCCGATTCAAATTCACAGCAGCTCTCATTGGGGAATTCAAGCTGCATCTCGACGCTCCAGCTTTTGAGCGATGTAGCCGCACCGGATGTGGCGAGTCTTGCGGTGATGAATGAGGGGTTGTGTATCTTTTGGCCCCAGGTGACCGTGCCCCCGCTCCTGGTTCCCGTGAAGTAGTCGATTCCCCCGACGATGCTGTTTTTGACGTTTCCTACAGCAGGGGGCAGAGGATAGAGGAGGACTCGGTGGAAGCCGTCCGCACGCCCGGTGCTGAACGCCAAGACAATGACATCACTCGTGTCAAAGGACGGGTCGTTGTTCACCTCAAAGGAGAGGTAGAGATGGGTGTCGCTGCGCAGCCCCTGGACGGCGGCGTGGGGCATGTCCGTTCCGTTCCCGAAGCGATAGCGGAACGCGTTGTTCCAGCCAGGATCCCCATCCACCGTGCCGTCGGTGGTGGGGGCGGCGGGCGTGCCCGGCAGCCCGGTAATGTCGCGGAAGCAGAGCTTCTGGGCGAGCACCTCGACAGGTGCCGCCACCAGACACAGCAGCAGGACTACCTGGAGGGCGAGGCCTGACCGACGCAGGCGGGGGAGCATCTGGCTTCTCATCCATAGAGGCTTCATGCGCGCATCTCCTTCGTGAAAGGGGGGGCTCAGGGCGACTTGAGCCTGATCCGTTGGGTCAACTCGCCAAACACGTTGGGCTCGGTCTTGGACTGCACCCGCACCTTCAAGTCCGTAGGCTGGGCACCGGTCTTGCTCGTGAGCCGCGTGGAGAGGGTGACGAGCCCCGGCTGCTGCTGCACCGTGATCGTGTCCGGGGGCGTCATCGCGCTTGCGATGGTCCAGAGGCTGCCGGGGTTGTCGGGGATGGACAGCGTGATGAGATATTCGCCATTGGGCAGATCGGCTTTGAACTGGACGGTGGCGGAGGCGTCGGCGGGCAGCTGCACGAACTCATCCTTCCGCTCTGCGGGCGGGCGGACCGTTCCGAGGGTTACTGGGAACGCAGACGGGACCGGTCCAGCCTCGCCAACGGAGAGGAGCTCACTCTTCAAAAAACTGATCTGCGGGCTGCGCTTGGACGAGGCAGTCAGCACCAGGTGAGCCTGTGTTCCCAGACCCACGGTTGTGGGAATGGTGACCTGGACGGTGACGCTCCGCTTCGTTCCCTCGGGAAATTTGCCCTCGGGGATGGGGAACTCGGCCGTTGGCGCTGCCCCGGCCGGACCCACCACCGCCACTGGCCAGCCCAGGTCCAGGGTCGGTTTGAGGATGAAGGTCTCATCCATGTTGGTGAAGGCCGTGAGGTCGAAGACGAATGAATATGTCGTGCCGTCCGGCATGAGATCCCGATCTGGCGGAGTGGCGAGCGAGAGGAGGATGTCTGCCACGAGCACCGTGGGTGGCCGATCCGCCAGGATGATTGTCTGTGTGACAAGCCCCCGTGGATTGCTCAGCGTCAGCTGCACCGGCTGCCCCTCTTCTTTGATACCCGGGACGGTCGGTGCATTGAAGACAATCAGGGAGTCGCTGCCGGACGTGAACTGCTCGATGCGCTTGCCCGCCACCGTGACGACGTTCAGCGCGAGCAGGCCGAAGTTGCGGCCGATGAGCCGCATCTCGTCTCCCACCCTCACGATTCCCTCGGGGAGGATGTCCAGGATGACGACTGCACCGGAGGCTGCGCCCTCGGCTTCGATTCGCGCGACGCGCTCCTCCAGGTTGTCGATCCGGTCGAGCAGGTGATTCATGAACTCGGACGTGACGAGGTCGCCTGGGTTCACCTTCTGAATGGGTGACGGCATGGGTCTGTCTCTCCTGTAGGCTGCTGGCGAGGTCCGTTTCGGGAAGGAGGGCCATCAGCCCCCCGTGCGCGCTCCTGGGGCGGGCACGTCCAGTGCGTGGTGGGAGAAGTCCCACCGTGCGACGTCGAACCGGGCATCACCCTGGTACGCGAGGTGCCCGCTGGCGAAGACCAGGTAGGGCTGAGGTTCTTGTCCGGGAGCGGGCGACGGCGGCACGTTCTCCCGGACGAGGTAGAGCCAGATGAGCTCGTGCTCGGGCCGCTCGAGCACGATGGAGGGAAAGGACCGGGCCTGCCGCAGGAGCGGTTCCAGGCGCGCGCCCTCGATGAACATGGGGCCGCGAACGGTGAGCTCCTGGAAGAAGCGCGCCGAGTCGAAGCCTCGCGTGGCCTTGTGCCGGAGCGGCAGCACCCCGGCCGGCGGGAGATACTCGAAGTGGTCCAGGGCCCTCGCCGTCTCGGGTGTGTCCTGGACGAGCTGCTCGATCTGCTCCTGGAACTGGAGGAACTGGGCCTCGGCTTCGCTGGCCCGGCGATCGCCTACCAGCGCACACCAGCGCCCGGTGTCCAGCACGCGCGTGGGGCGGCGGCGCACCGAGTTCAGATCCACGAAGCGGAAGCCGAACCCATCCTCCCAGTGGATGACCGCCAGGGGGACGTCACAGGCGGTGAGCCGGAGGGGGCGGTGCGCATCGAGCAGCCCGTAACTCTCCGGGGGCACCCCGAAGGGGTGGACGAGCGCCCCGAGCACCTTCGGGTCCGTGGTGCCGAAGCAGTGGTGGGCCACCCGGTTGCGCAGGCGCGCGGTGTCCGCCAGGTCGGCGTCGCGGATATCCAGCCGGAGGAGCCGGAAGCGCACGCCCTCCACGCGCCGCCTGGCATTGCAGGGCGCGTCGATGCTGCCCAGGCCGCTGACGACCGCGGTGCCCTCGCGGCCCTCGGCGGGAGCGATGACCAGCAGGTACACCCCCGTGCCGGCCACATGGATGCCCGCCGCGGGCCGCTCGCACGCCTTGAATCCGCCCGGGCCCACCGGCGCGGGAGGGGTGGCTTCGATGGCGCCTTCGCGCAGGTTCACCCGGACCTGACAGCGCAGCTCGAGCACCTGGCCCAGGCGGTTGATGGACACGCCCGGCTCCACGGTGACGATCGGATCCGTTCTCGTGCTGCCGCCAATGGGGGCGGTCACCCGCAGGCCGCTGGCGATGCCCTCGCCCAGGGCGCGGCCGAGCTGCTGGAGGCCCCCGTCGCGGGCCTGCTGCTCCTGGCTCAGGTCCTCGCCGGAGAGCAGCCGCCCGTTGAAGAAGTGGGTCGAGCGGATGCCGTCCTCCAGGAAGGGCATGTCGAGCTTGAGAGGCGTATCGAGCGTCAGGGACATGGATTGGCTCTCCTTGGGATGGCTCGTGTCACCCGTGCTCGTACCGGCTCACCTCGACGATGAGCTGGAGCTGGGCCAGGGTTTGCCGGGGGACCGGTTTCCCCTCGTCGGAGACGTTGAGGACGAAGCCCTTGGCCTGGAATCCGCCGAACGTGACGGCGGGCGCGTTCACCAGGTTCGAGGAGGCCAGGAGCGCCTTGACGACGTACTGGAACCCGTGGTCCGTGGGGTCCCGGTAGCCTTTGAAGGTGAGGGTGACGGAGCCATCATCGGTGGCGGTGGTGGTCAGCCCGTTGAACGACGGGGCGAGCGGCGTGGGCGGGACGAGGCCCGCGGCGACGACGGACACCCCTGACGTGGGTGCGGTGGGTTCGGTGGGGG
>NZ_RAWN01000138.1:0-26727 GCF_003668895.1 Corallococcus sp. AB045 | reverse complement strand
GGCGTGCGCCGGGCGTGAAAATGGGAAGGCTCGGGGCTAAAGCTAGAGCATGTTCTTCACGTCCCCGAAGAAGTCGAGGCTCCCCACTCCGCAGGAGGCGCTGCCGGGCCGTCCGCAGGAGATGCCGGTTCCGCAGAAGCACACCGTGTTGGGCACCCCGCTGAAGGGGCCGGTGCCGGAGGGCTTTGAGACGGCCGTCTTCGGCATGGGCTGCTTCTGGGGGGTGGAGCGCAAGTTCTGGCAGGTGCCGGGCGTGTACTCCACTGCGGTGGGCTACGCGGGCGGGCTGACGCCGAACCCCACGTACGAAGAGGTCTGCTCCGGGCTCACCGGCCACAACGAAGTGGTGCGCGTGGTGTTCGACCCGGCGAAGGTCACGTACGCGCAGCTGTTGAAGGTGTTCTGGGAGAACCACGACCCGACACAGGGCATGCGCCAGGGCAACGACGCGGGCACGCAGTACCGCTCCGGCATCTACTTCGCGAACGACGCGCAGAAGCGCGCCGCGGAGGAGACGCGGCAGGCGTATCAGGCCGCGCTCAACGCGAAGGGCCTGGGCGACATCACCACGGAGGTCCTGCCCGCGCCGGCCTTCTATTACGCCGAGGATTACCACCAGCAGTATCTGCAGAAGAACCCGGGGGGTTATTGCGGCGTCGGTGGCACCGGCGTGAGCTGCCCGATTGGCGTCGGCGTCAGCGCGTGACACTCGCGCGCACGACGTGAAACACGCGTGCGGAGCGGATCCACCGCCACGGGTTCCGCTCCGCGGGCACTCTGTACGGGAGAAGGGAATCCTTTAAAATCGCGTCCGTCATGCACACGACGGATGAGCCTTCCCGACGCGAGTTCTTGGAGCGGTACCTGCGTGATTCCCAGGTCGCCGCGACGCTGATCAACCCCGGCTCGGACATGCCCACGGTGCCGCTGGCGGCAGCGGCGCTGGGCGTGGCGCCCGCGCAGATCGTCAAGACCATCGTCTTCGAGGGGAAGAAGGACGCGTCCCGCGCGTGTCTGGCCATCGCGCCCGGCGACATCCGCATCGCCACCGCGAAGGTGGCCGCCGCGCTCCAGCTCACGCAGCTCAAGCTGGCCAGCGCGCAGACGGTGCTGCGGCTCACGGGCTACGCCGTCGGCGGCGTTCCTCCGGTGGGGCACGCGACGCCGCTGCCCGTGGTCATCGACTCGCGCGTGCTCCCGTACGACGTCGTCTTCGGTGGCGGCGGGGATGATCAGCACATGCTGCGCATCTCGCCGCGGGACATCCAGCGGCTCACCGGCGCGGTGGTGGCTGACATCGCCGCGGAGGACGCAGCGGCTTCCCCGGTGGACGCACGATGAGCGCGCAGACCCTGGGCCGCGTTTCGCTGCCGCCCCACCCCGTCCTCTTCCGGCTGTTCTACGAACCGGGCTTCGCGGACGACCAGCGCACGGTGCTGCCGCACCTGTTGCGCATCGACGCGGCCCACCTGGTGATGCTCGCCCACCGGGGCATCCTCCCCGCGGAGACCGTGGCGCGCCTGCTGTCCGTCAACCGCGACCTGCGGCTGCGCTCGGACGCGGGTGAGACCGTGTTCGAGACGCCCGCGTCGCACCGCGGCCTCTATCTCACGTACGAGAACGAATACATCCACCGGCTGGGAGGCGAGGTCGGCGGATCCGCGCACGTGGCCCGCAGCCGCAACGACATCAACGCCACCGTGACGCGGATGCGGCTGCGCACGGAGCTGCTGGGCGTGCTCGCCGGCTGCGAGTCCCTGTCGCGCACGCTGAGCACGCAGGCGCACGCGCACGCGCGCACGGTGATGAGCTCCTTCACCCACCAGCAGCCCGCGCAGCCCTCCACGTTCGGCCACTACCTGACGGCGGTGCTGTCGGAGTTCGTCCGGGGCACCACGTGGCTCGCCGCCAGCTACGGCACGGTGAACCGCAGCCCCATGGGCGCAGCGGCCGGAGGGGGCACGTCGTTCCCCATCGACCCGCACGAGGTCGCGCGGCTGCTGGGCTTCTCCGCGCCGGTGCACAACTCGGCGGACGCCGTCGGCTCGCGGGACTTCGTCATCCAGGTGCTCGGGCCCCTGGCGCTCATGGGCACCACGCTTACGCGGCTGGCCAACGACCTGCAGGCCTGGGGCAGCCTGGCCTACGGCTTCCTCGACTGGCCGGATGACCTGGTGAGCACCAGCTCCATCATGCCGCAGAAGCGCAACGCCTTCGTCCTGGAGCACATCCGCGGACAGGCGGTGCACCCCACCGGCGCGCTGATGAACGCCTTGATGGGCCTGAAGAACACGCCCTTCACCAACAGCGTGGAGGTCAGCGGTGAAGTCTCCGCGCACCTGTGGCCCGCGCTCCGGGGCATCAGCAAGGCGCTCCAGCTGATGGACCTGCTGCTCCAGCACGTGCGCGTCCGCCCGGAGGCCATGCGCTCCTTCCTGGTTCACGCGGACACGACAATGACCGCGGTCGCGGACCACCTGGTCGCGCGGCACGGGCTCGCGTTCCGCACGGCCCACGACGTGGTGGCCCGGCTCGTGGCGCGCAGGACGGGCGACGCGCCCCTCACCGCCGCCGATGCCCGGCGCGAGCTGGAGGCGCTGCTGCTCGAAGTCACCTCGCGCGCATTCACGCTCGACGAGGCGGAGCTGGCGCGCGCGCTGGAGCCCGCCACCTGCGTGGAGGCGTCCGCTTATGGCGGAGGTCCCGCGCCCGCCTCCGTCCTGGTCCAGCTCGCCGCGCTGGAGGACCCGGGCCTCACCGCCTCCCTCCATGGCTGGCGCGTCGAACAGGAAGACGCGCGCGGACGGCTGGACCACGCCGTCACCGCGCTCCTCACCGCCTCCGGATTTCCGACCCCCTAACCCTGCCCGTCCTCTCGCCATGCTCAAGGTCTCGTCCGTCCTGGAGTTGATGAAGAACACCCCCCTGGTCTCGCTGCGGGGCCGCGCCGTGAACCGGCCGCGCGCGACGCTGTGGGGCAAGCTGGAGCTGTCCATGCCCGGGCAGATGAAGGACCGGGTCGCGCTCAAGATGGTGACCGACGCGGAGGCCCGGGGCGACCTCCAGCCCGGCGGCACCATCGTCGAAAGCTCCTCCGGCACCATGGCGGAGGGCCTTGCCCGCGTGGGCACCCTCAAGGGCTACCGGGTCATCATCGTCACCGACCCGCGCATCGACGTGAGCACCGCCGCCAAGCTGCGCGCGCTGGGCGCGGAGGTCCTGGTGGTGGACGCCTACCACCCCACGGGCGGCTGGCAGCAGTCGCGGCTGGAGCGCCTGCGGGACGTGCTGCGCGATGTGCCCGGCGCCTTCTGGCCGCGCCAGTACGACAGCCCCAGCAACCCGGGCGCGTACAACAGCGCCATGGCCCAGGAGCTGACCGAGGCGCTGGGCGGCAACATCGCCGCGCTGGTGGCCAGCGTGGGCAGCGGCGGGTCCCTCAGCGGGACGGCCGCCGCGCTCAAGCAGCGCCTGCCGCACGTGCGCGTGGTGGCCGTGGACGCGGTAGGCTCCGTGCAGTTCCACCAGCCCAACCGCCCCCGGCTCCAGAGCGGCCACGGCAACAGCATCATCGCGGGCAACATCAACTACCGCGTCATCGACGAGGCCCACTGGCTGTCTGACGGCGAGGTGTTCCAGGGCTGCCGCGAGCTGGCCCGGCGCGAGGGCATCTTCGCGGGCGGCTCGTCCGGCGCGGTCTACATCGTGGGCTCGTGGCTGGCGGAGCAGTTCGGCCCGGACGCCCACGTCGTGGGCATCTTCCCGGACAAGGGCGACCGCTACGGGGAGACCATCTACTCGGACGACTACCTGGCGAAGCACCACATCGCCGGTCCGGAGTGCGCCGCCGCCGCCGCCCCGCACGCCATCCGCTACGGCGTGGACGTGGCCGAGCGCTGGAGCCACGCGCCGCTGCCCCACGACGGCGGCGTCCCCTACCACGCGCCCGGCATCACCCTCAGCGGCGACCTCACCCGGGACCTGGGGCTGTGATGCGCGCGCACTTCGCCTTCATCGAGAGCAACACCACGGGCACCGGCAAGCTGGCCGTGGAGCGGCTGGTGGCCCAGGGACAGCAGGTCACCTTCATCACCCGTCAGCCCGGCAAGTACCCCTTCCTCGCGAAGCTCGCGGGCAGCCCGGGCCTCCAGGTGCTGGAGGCGGACACGAACGACCGGGAGGCGATGGACGCCTGCGTGCGGGCCCTGACGGCGCGCGCGCGCGTGGACGCGATGCTGACCTTCTCCACGTTCTACGTGCCCCTTGTCGCGGAGCTGGCCGCCCGGTACGGCTTCCGCTACCTGAACCCGGACGCGGCCCGCATCTGCCATGAGAAGCACGAGTCCCGGAGGGTGCTGCGCGCCGCGGGCCTGCCCACCCCGGACTTCTGGCTCGTCACCTCCGAGGCCCAGGCGCTCCAGGTGAGCCGCGAGGCCACCTACCCCTGCGTGGTGAAGCCCACCGCGGAGAGCGGCAGCACCGGCGTGCGGCGCGTGGACTCGCCCGAGGCGCTGCTCGCGCACTACCGGGCGCTCGCGTCGCGCCGGGTGAACGAGCGCGGCCAGGCGCTGGCCGGCGAGGTGCTGGTGGAGGGCTTCCTCACCGGGCCCGAATTCAGCGTGGAGACCGTGACGCTCGCCCGGGGCGACACGCGCATCATCGGCGTCACGCGCAAGCACCTGTCCGCGCCGCCCCACTTCGTGGAGATGGGGCACGACTTCCCGGCGCCCATCGATGACAGCGAGCGGCAGGCGCTCGAGCGCGCCGTGGTGGCCGCGCTGGACGCGGTGGGCTTCGACCTGGGCCCCGCGCACACGGAGATCCGCCTCTGCCCCCAGGGCCCGGTGGTCATCGAAATCAACCCGCGGCTGGCGGGCGGGATGATTCCGGAGCTGGTGCGCCACGCGACCGGCATCGACCTGCTGACGGTGCTGCTGGAGCAGCTGCTCGGGCGGCCCGTGGACCTGACGCCCCGCCAGGAGGCCACGGCCTCCATCCGCTTCCTCACCGCGCCCGGCGCGGGCCGGCTCGCGGCGGTGCACGGCGTGGAGGGCGCACGTCAGGAGGACGGCGTGCGCGAGGTGTCCGTGGACAAGGCGCCGGGAGTCACCGTGCGTCCGCCGGAGAGCTCCGGAGACCGGCTGGGCCACGTCATCGCGAGCGGAGGGGAGCGCGCCCACGTGGAGCGTGCGGTGACGCAGGCGCTGGGGCGGATCCGCTTCGACGTGGTGGCCCCGGAAGCGGCGGCGTGAAGGTCCGCGCATGAGCCCCCGCCTCGCCAGCCTCGCGGCCGTGGTGCTCACCGCGCTCACCGCCGCCCTCGCGCTGCACTTCGCCTCCGCGCCCACGGCGCTGCCCGCGACAGCGCCTCCGGAGGTGTTCTCCGCGGGGCGTGCGCGCGAGCACCTGGCGCGCATCGCGGCCCGGCCGCACCCCGTGGGCTCGCAAGCCCACCGCGAGGTGCGCGAGTACCTGGTGGACACAGTGCGCGGGCTGGGCGTCGCGCCGGAGGTGCAGGCCACGGCCGCCATCCACCCGGACATGGAGGAGAACTCCATCCCGGGCGCCACCGTCCACAACGTGCTCGCCCACGTGAAGGGCCAGGACAGCCGCGGCGTCATCGCCATCGTCGCGCACTACGACTCCGTGCCCACGTCGCCCGGGGCCTCGGATGACGGGGCCGGCGTGGCGGCGATGCTGGAGACGCTGCGGGCGCTGCGCACGGGCCCGCCGCTGCGCAACGACGTCCTCTTCCTCTTCACGGACGCGGAGGAGACGGGGCTCGTGGGGGCGCGGGCGTTCGCGTTCCATCACCCGCTGGCGGAGCAGGTGTCCGTGGTCCTCAACTTCGAGGCCCGGGGCTCGCACGGGCCCTCGCTGATGTTCCAGCCGGGCCCCGGCAACCGATGGCTCATCCAGCACCTGGCGCGCTCGGGGGCGCCCGCCCAGGCCAGCTCGCTCTTCAACGAGGTGTACCAGCGGCTGCGCAACGACACGGACTTCTCCGTCTTCCTCCAGCGGGGGAAGACGGGCCTCAACTTCGGCTTCCTCGACGGGTTCATGCGCTACCACGCGCGCACGGACGACCTCGCCCACTTCGGCCTGGACAGCCTCCAGCACCACGGCGAGGTGATGCTCGCGCTCGCACGGCACCTGGGCGACGACGCGCTGGAGCCCGCGCCCCCGGAGGACGCCGTCTACTTCAACGTCGGGCCCTTCCTCGTGCACCACGCGGCCTCCTGGGCCGGGCCCATCGCGCTGCTGGCGCTGCTCGCGGTGGTGGCGGTGCTCGTCCGGGGCCTGCGCCAGGGCCGGCTGCGCGCGTCCGGGCTGGCGTGGGGCGCGGGCGCGTTGCTCGCGGCGGCGGTGGCGGGCGCGGCGGTGGTGCAGGCCGCGTGGTGGCTGGTGCTGCGCGTCGACGGGGGCCTGGGCGTGCTGCCGCAGGGCGACGCCTACCACGGCGACTTCTTCATCGCGGGACTGCTGGCGCTCACGCTGTCGGCGGTGGTCGGCGTCCAGGCACTCTTCCTGCGCAGGGCACGCGCGGAGGAGCGGGTGGCGGTGTCCGTCCAGTCGCTCTCCCCGCACGGGGCACTCGCGGAGGAGCGGGTGGCGGGGGCCGGCGTCCAAGCGCGCTTCCCGCGAGGGGCGCTCTCGGAGGAGCTGGTGGCGGGGGCGCTCTCGGTGTGGGCCGTGCTGGGCGTGGCCAGCGCATTCGTGGCGCCGGGCCTCAGCTACCTGTTCGCGGTGCCCGCACTCTTCGGCGCGTTGGCGCTCGGAGGACGGCTTCGCGGGCCGACGGTGCAGCCCTCCGCGCGAGGCCGGCTGCTGCTGGCCTTGAGCGCCATTCCGGCCCTGCTGCTGTGGGTGCCGCAGGTGATCAACCTCCATGTCGCGCTGACGCTCGCCCTGGCACCGGTGGCGACGCTGGCGGTGGCGCCCTGGCTCGCGATGCTGTGGCCGCAGGTCTTCGCACCGATGGCGCGGCCCGGCCGGACGGTGGCGCTGCCCGTGCTCGCGCTGGCGTGCGTGCTGCTGGGCGTAGGCGTGGTGCGGGAGCGCTTCGACGCGAGCGACCCGCGCCCCAGCAGCGTCGCCTACGCCGTGGATGCAAACCGGGGCGAGGCGTACTGGCTCTCCAGCGACTTCGAGGTGGACGCGTGGGCCTCGCGCTTCGTGAGCGCGGATGCTCCGGCGCGCCGCCTGGACAGCTACCTGCCCCGCTTCTGGCGCGACGTACGCGTGGCACCCGCGCCACACCGGCCCCTGCCGGCCCCCAACGTGCGCGTGACGAAGGACGAGACGCGGGACGGACTGCGACGGCTGGTGCTCCTCGTGGAGTCCGTGGAGAAGGCGCCGCTGCTCCAGGTCCGGTTCGGCGCGGGCACGCCGCTGCGGGCGCTGACCATCGCCGGCCAGCCGGTGGACTCGAGCGCCGTGGCCCGGCTGCGCGACGTCCCAGGCGGAGGTCTGCTGGAGTACTGGGACGTGCCGCCGGGAGGCCTGCCGCTGGAGCTCACCGTGCCCGAGGGCACGCGGGTCCAACTCCGCGCGACCGCCGTGCGCTACGACCTGGACCAGGCCCCCGGCACTCCCGCGGCCCAACGTCCGGAGGACACCATGCCGGTGCCCTTCGGCTTCGCGGTGACGGACGAGACGCTGGTGAGCGTGACGGGCGAGTACTGACGCGCTTCAGAGTCCCGGCACGGCCGCGCGCAGCTTCCGCCACAGCACCTGGATGACGGCGGGATAGCCAGCGCGGATGAAGAGGTGTCCCCCGGGCAGCATGTGCTGGGAGAACGCGCCGCGCGTCCGCTCACGCCACGCGCCCAGCTCCTCCCGGGAGACGGCCGCGTCATCCAGCCCTCCGAAGGCGGAGAGGGGAACGTCCACCGGCTCACCGGGCCCGGGGGCCGCGCTCTCCGCCAGCTGGAGGTCCGCGCGCAGCAGGGGGCCCCACGCGTCCAGGAGCCCCGCGTCCGGGAGCCCGTCGAAGGCCCCCGCGCCCAGCTGCCGCACCACCTGGAGGAACTCCGGCTCCGGCAGCGCGTGCAGCAGGGGGCCCGTGCGCGGCAGGCCGGGCGCGGGCGCGCCGGACACGAAGAGGTGCAGCGGCGCGGGCCCGCCTCGCTGGCGCAGGCGCCGCGTCCACTCGAAGGCCACCAGCGCCCCCAGGCTGTGTCCGAAGAAGGCGAACGGCCGGTCCTCCAGCCAGGGCGTCAGCGCCGCGTCCAAGGCATCCAGCAGCGCGGGCAGCGACGTGAAGGGCGGCTCCGCCAGGCGCTCCTCGCGTCCTGGCGGCTGCACCGCGGCCAGCTCCATGCCCTCCGGCAGCACGCCGGCCCAGGGACGGAACACGGACGCGCCACCGCCCGCGAACGGGAAGCAGAACAGGCGCACCCGGGTGCCGGCGCGGGCCCGGTGCAGGGGCAGCCAGGAGGAAGTCACCCCTCCCTTCTACCCTTCCCCCCCGCACCCCTGGAATCATGGCCCCATGGCTCCCTCCAAAGAACTGCATGAAGCCAACCGGCGCTCGTGGAACGAGGCCACCCCGGCACACAACAGCCACAAGGGCGACCAGGCCCGAGCGCTGCGCGAAGGCCACTGCACCCTCTTCCCCGAGGAGCGGGAGCTGGTGGGGGACGTGCGGGGCCGGTCGCTGGTGCACCTCCTGTGCAACAGCGGGCAGGACACGCTGAGCTTCGCGGCCCGGGGCGCGCGGGTGACGGGCGTGGACATCAGCGACGAGGCCATCGCGTTCGCGCGCTCGCTCTCCGACGCGTCCGGCCTCCCGGGCACCTTCGTGCGGCAGGACGTCTACGACTGGCTCGCCGCCGCCTCCGCGGAGGGCACGCGCTACGACGTCGCCTTCTCCTCCTACGGTGCGATGTGCTGGCTGTCCGACCTGGGCGCGTGGGCCCGGGGACTCGCGGGCGTGCTCGCGCCGGGAGGCCGCTTCGTCGTCGTCGACTTCCATCCGCTGGCGCTCACGCTCGACGAACAGTGGAGGCTCCACTACCCCTACGGTGGAGGCGTGCACGTGGAGACCTCTGGCGTGACGGACTACGTCGCGCAGGCGCAGGACGCGCTCGTGCCCTGGGGCTTCCAGGACGGCGTGAAGGACTTCCGCAACGCGCACCCGGACCACACGTTCCAGTGGGGACTGGGGGAGATCATCACCGCCCTGTTGTCCGCGGGCCTGCGGCTCGAGGCCCTCCGCGAGTACCCGTACGCGAACGGCGCGCGCCTCTTCCCGCGCATGCGCGAAACAGAGGGCCGCCGCATGTGGCCACCAGAGGAGTTGCCCACCATCCCGCTGATGTTCGGACTCGTGGTGATCAAGCCAGCTTGAGCCCCGCGCCTACCCGGCACCTCCTTGTTCGCATCCTGGAATTTGTCTATTTCCAGACAGGTGGGGATTTCCATCCGTGTGCGGGGACTGCACAAAGAGTTCGGTGATGTGGCTGCCGTTCGGGGCCTCGACCTGGAGGTCCGCACCGGCGAGTGCTTCGGACTCCTGGGCCCCAACGGCGCGGGGAAGACGACGACGCTGGAGATCCTCGAGGGACTCCAGACGGCCACCCGCGGCGAGGTGGAGGTGCTGGGGCGCACCTGGGAGAAGGCCGGGAACGCGCTGCGCGAGCGCATTGGCGTGGTGCTCCAGGAGAACCTCCTCTCCGACAAGCTGACGGTGCGCGAGACGCTGGAGCTCTTCCGGTCCTTCTATTCGCAGGGACCGGACACGGAGGAGCTGCTGGCGCTGCTCCAGCTCACGGACAAGTCCGACAGCTGGGTGGTGCGGCTGTCCGGCGGCCAGCGGCAGCGGCTGTCCATCGCGTGCAGCCTGGCGGGCGACCCGGAGCTCATCTTCATGGACGAGCCCACCACGGGCCTGGATCCGCAGTCGCGCCGGGCGCTCTGGCAGCTCATCTCCGCGTTCCGCGCGCGCGGGCGCACCGTGGTCTTCACCACGCACTACATGGACGAGGCGGAGCAGCTCTGCGACCGCGTGGCGGTGGTGGACAAGGGCCAGGTCATCGCGGTGGGGACGCCCGCGGAGCTGGTCGCGTCGCTGGGCGGCGAGCACGTGGTGGAGCTCACCACGCAGCCCGCGCTGGGCCCGCCGGACTTCGAGTCCGTGGCCGGGGTGACGGCCGCGCGCACCACGCTCACGGGCCGCCTGGCGCTGTCGGTGTCGCGGCCCCACCTGGCGCTGCCCGCCATCCTCGCGCGCATCGCGGAGCGCGGCGCGGAGCTGTCCGGGCTGACCACGCGCAACGCCACGCTGGAGGACGTCTTCGTGTCCCTGACGGGGAGGAACCTTCGTGACTGAGCCCACCATGGACGCGGCCGCTGGCGCGCGGCCCGCGCGGGGACGGCGCATGCCGCCGCTGGCGCGCCTGACGCTCACCCGGTTGCGGGAGTTCATCCGCGAGCCGGGCACGATCTTCTGGACGTTCGTCTTCCCCATCCTCCTCACGGTGGCGCTGGGCAGCGCGTTCAACCACGGCGTGACGCCGCGCACGCGCGTGGCGGTGGTGGACGGGCCCGGCGCGGAGCGCATCGCCGCGGCCCTGGCCGCCCACCCGAGCCTCACGCCCGAGCGCGTCCCGGCCTCCGACGCGAACGCGGGCCTGCGGACCGGCCGGTTCGCGCTGCAGGTGACGCCTCCGGAACAGACCGGGGGCGCGCTGGCCTACCGCTTCGACCCCACCCGCCCGGAGTCTCCCGCCACGCGCACCTTCGTGGACGACGTGCTCCAGCGCGACGCCGGCCGCGCCGACGCGCGCCCCGTGAAGGACGACGCGGTGAGCGCGCCCGGCACGCGCTACGTGGACTGGCTGGTGCCCGGCCTCGTCGGCATGAACGTGATGGCCGGCAGCATGTGGGGCATCACGTTCGTCATCGTCCTGGCCCGGCAGCGCCGGCTGCTCAAGCGCTTCGCGGCCACGCCCATGCGCCGCCCGGAGTACCTGCTGTCCTTCGCGCTGGCACGGGTGGTGTTCGTGCTGTGCGTGGACCTGCCGCTCGTGCTGGGCTTCGCGCGCGTGACGTTCGGCATGCCCATCCACGGCTCGCTCGCGGCGGTGGCGGCGGTGGCCCTGGCGGGGACGTTCGCCTTCAGCGGGCTGGCGTTCCTGTGCGCCTCACGCGCGCGCACCAGCGAGACGGCCGTGGGCCTCATCAACGTGGTGATGGTGCCCATGATGGGGCTTGCGGGCATCTTCTTCGCCTCCAGCCACTTCCCGGACGCGGTCCAGCCGCTCGTCCGGGCGCTGCCCCTGAGCGCGATGAACGCCTGCATGCGCGCCGTCATCAACGAAGGCGCGCCGCTGTCCGCGCTGCTGCCGGACCTGGCCATCCTGGGCACGTGGGGCTCCGCGTGCTTCGCCCTGGCCGTGCGCCTGTTCCGCTGGACCTGAGCACCTCTCCCATGTCTTCCGTTCTCCGTCCGCGTTCCACGGCGCCCGTCGTCATGGGGCTCCTCACCCTGCTCTGGGCCTCCTCTCCGCGCGCGGAAGGGCCGCCCGCGTCCAGCGCCATCCAGGCCCGGCGCACGCTCAAGCCCATCCAGCTGGACGGCCGGCTGGACGAGGCGGAGTGGGCGCTGGCGCCGCTGTTCGACCGCTTCGTGCAGACCTTCCCGAAGAACGGCGCGGCGCCCAGCGAGCGCACCGACCTGCGCGTCCTCTACGACGACGACAACCTCTACGTCGGCATCCTGGCGCGCGACTCGCAGCCCCTGCTCATCAACCGCCAGCTGGGGCGCCGGGACCGGCCTCCGGAGTCCGACTCCGTGACGGTGATGGTGGACAGCGCGCACGACCACCGCACCGCGTACGCGTTCACGGTGAACGCGGGCGGCATCCTGCGGGACGTCCTCTACTTCGAGGACATCAAGTACACCGAGGACTGGGACGCGGTGTGGGACGGCGCCGCCGCGGACCTGCCGGACGGGTGGTCCGCGGAGCTGGTCATCCCCCTGCACCTGCTGCGCTTCCCGGAAGCGCCCACGCACACCTTCGGGCTCGCGGTGCGCCGCAACCTGGCCCGCACGCGGGAGGTCATCGACTCCACCCTCCTGCCGCGCAACGACAACGCCTTCGTGTCCCGCTTCGGGCACCTGGAGGGCCTGGAGCGCATCCCGTCCCGCGGCGGCGTGCAGCTGACGCCCTACGTCGCCGCGCGCTTCGGCATGAGCCCCCGCTACGCGGACCCGGCGCGGCCCTCGCCCCGGCTGGGCTCCCCGTCCGCGGACGTGGGCGTGGACCTGCGCGCGGCGCTCACCAGCGACCTGACGCTCACCGCCACGGTGAACCCGGACTTCGGCCAGGTGGAGGCGGATCAGCTCATCCTCAACCTCAGCACCTTCGAGCAGTTCTTCCCGGAGAAGCGCCCCTTCTTCCTCCAGGGCATGGACGTCTTCCAGCCGGTGGGGGACTCCTCGCAGACGCTCTTCTACACGCGGCGCATCGGCCTGCAGACGCCCATCCTGGCGGCGGTGAAGCTGACCGGAAACCTCACCGACACGCTCCAGGTGGGAGTGCTGGACGCGGTGGTGATGGGCCCCTCCGCGCCCAGGACAGGCCTGGTGGACGCGGACGGCGAAGCGCTGCCGGACCGGCGCATCCGCTTCCACCCGTCCCGGCCGCTGCACCTGGGCCCCAACAACGAGCTGCCCGCGCAGGCGGGCGCCGCGCAGAACTTCCTCACCGTCGTGCTGCGCCAGCAGCCCGTCACCGGCGTGTCCGTGGGCGGCACCTTCGCGGCGGCCACGCCCCTGTCGGACCTGTGCGCGGGCATCCTGCCCTCGGACCCCGAAGAGCGCGACGCGTGCCGGGTGGCCGGCGGGAACGCGGCGGCGCTGGACTGGGACGTGCGCAGCACGGACGGCGCGTGGGGCGTGCGCGGCCAGCTCACCGGCTCGCGCGTGGCGGGAGGCCCGGAGGCGGGACGTCCCTTGCGCGACGGCACGCTCCTGCGCCCGGGGGACCTGGGCCTGGGCGCCTACGTGAGCGGCGGCAAGCAGGGCGGTGAGCCCTTCCGCTTCGACGTGGGCTACGAGTACCTGTCGCCGCGCCTGGAGCTGAGCACCACGGGCTACCAGCCGTCCCAGAACGTGCAGGAGGCGTCTGGCCGGGTGTCCTTCGTGCGGCCCACCGGCTTCGGGCCCCTGCTGGACTTCTCCACCTCCGTGCAGGGCATCACCGGCTGGACCACGGACGGGCGCGGCATCCGCCTCAGCCACAAGGTCACGGTGGGCGCGCTGGCCACGCTGCCCGGCTTCCACGCCGTGGAGTGCGAGCTGGGCCAGCTCACCGGGCGCAGCGACATCCGAGAGATTCCCCTCACCGGCATCCCCTACGAGCGCCCGCCGTACCGGTACGCGGCGTGCGCGGGCTCCACGGACAAGAACCGCGCCCTCTCCTTCCAGCTGGACGGCTACGTGGGCCGCATCTCCGCCCCGGCGCCGCTGCCCTCCAAGACGGGCGGCGGCGGCGCGGTCACCATGACGTGGCGCCCCACGCCGCGCCTGGAGACGCAGCTGACCAGCGAGCTGCTGACCAACCTGGACGGGCCCCGCTACGTGGGGGACGAGGACGGCCGGCTCGTGTTCGGCCAGCTGCACCCGCGCGCCATGTCCTTCACGCTGCGCCAGCTGCTGGTGCTCACCCCGCGGCTCACGCTCCAGGCGTACGCGCAGTTCTTCTCCGCGTACGGCCGCTACGGCCCCTTCTTCGAAGGCACCCCGGACACGAACGGCCGGCTGCCGCTCGCACGGCTGACGCCCACCACGACCGCGCTGGACCCGGACTTCCACGAGTCCGCGCTCAACCTCAACGCCGTGCTGCGTTGGGAGTACCGGCTGGGTTCCACGCTGTACTTCGTCTACTCACGCGCGCAGACGGAGCTGCCCACCACGCCGGGCACCGCGCAGGTGACCCGCCTGGCGCCCAACCAATTGCTGGACGGCGCCACCACGGACACCTGGCTGTTGAAGTGGTCCCACCAGTGGGGGCTTTGAGACGTATCAGGTCCGGCGCCCACCCCATCCCCCGCCGATGCAAGGGATTGGGCGGGCGCCAGCCCTCAAAGCCAACTCAGACAGTGGGCCGTTCGTCTGAATACAGAGAACCCGCCAGGACATCCATGTTCCGGATGGCGCCGCGAATCTCTTCCAGGAAGGGACGGCTCAGGTCTCCCTTCAGCCCATCCGTGCAGAAGCTCTCGTAGATCTCATTGATTGCCTTCTGGAGGTGGGTCGCCTTCTCCATGGGGTTGTCCATGGGCTTGCGGAATTCCGCCTCCAGCCGTGCGAAGGCCTTCAGGCCCTGCTCGCCCACGCCCCGCTCGTTCGCCAGCTTCCAGGCGATGTGCTGGAGGCGGTAGTCGGTGTGGAAGTTCTCCGCCAGGAAGCGCAGGTACTTGTTACGGCGGAAGCGCATGGTCAGCGCCATGCTGGTGTCCATGTACTCGAAGTAGTGCCACATCAGGGCGGGCATGAAGAGCGTCTCGCCGGTGCGCACCACCGCCTGATAACCCCCGACGTAGCGCACGAAGTTGTCATTCTCCTCCTGGCTGAGTCCTTCCGGGCTGAGCGCGCTGTTGTTACGCATGGGCAGGATCTTCCGCGACGACGTGGGCGGGACCAGCACCACGCGTTTCTCCCCCCAGAGCTGGTACTGGAAGATGTTCTTGTAGTCCGCGTCGAAGTGCATGTGGGTGAAGTTGCCCGTGTTCCCCAGCCACAGCATCGACGTGTACTCGTCGGGTTCCCCCGGGTCCGGATGGCAGTACTCGGGGATCGTGTATCCAGCCTCCACCTTCTGGATCATCGACCGGGGGACCTCCGCGCAGACCAGACGGCTGTCAGGGTCCTTTGCCACCATCTCCAGATAGCCGTTCACCGTGCTCTGGTTCTTTCCGATGTCGGAGAAGGTGAAGTCCTTGGAGATGAGCATCGACAGCATGCGGGTGAAGTATTCCTCGTGGCCCTCCTGCACCACGACGGGCATGTCCCCCAGTTCCTTGCGGGCGATGTCCAGGCTGGACAGCCGCCGGATGGGCTGTCCGTCGAACAGGTTCGTGATGATGACGGGCTTCTGCTTCCGCACGTACTCGTCGAGGAAGACTTCGCGAGTAGGGGCCTTGATGCGCTCGATGTTCTCGTACATCCGCTCTCCTAGAGGGACCCGGTGTTGGAATTGAAACCTGGATGGTTGTCTTTGGGCCGGAAGAAACCAGTCATCAAGGAATTTACAGGGTTCAAGTATATCAATGCAAGATTTGACAGACACACTTTGGCCGTGACACATGAATGCCGTCTTCCAAGCCATACATCGCGTGGAGCCCAACGACATGTCACCGGCGAGCCTGATTGAACTCTTGCGTCTTCGTTCAGCCGAAGCGCCAGGACATCAGGGCTACACATTCCTGGTGGATGGCGAATCCGAGGAAGCGGCGCTCACCTATGGCGAGTTCGACCGGCAGGCGCGTGCCATTGGTGCGTGGCTCCAGGCGAACGGGGCGAGGGGGGAGCGGGCGCTGTTGCTGTTCCCGCCGGGCAACGAATACCTGACGGCCTTCTTCGGGTGCCTGTACGCGGGCGTGGTGGCGGTGCCGGCGTATCCGCCGGACGTCATGCGCCTCAACCGCAGCCTGCCGCGCCTGGAGGCGATGGTGCGCGACGCGCGGGCGCGCTTCGTGCTCACCACGGAGATGATCCACGGCATGGCCGGGATGCTCTTCGAGCAGGCGCCGGAGTTGGCGGGGCTCACCTGGGTGGCCACGGACGCGCTGGCGCCGGGGCTGGAGGACGGCTGGAAGGACCCGGGCGTCACGGGGGACGCGCTGGCGTTCCTCCAGTACACGTCCGGCTCCACGGGCAGCCCCAAGGGCGTGATGCTGACGCATCGCAACCTGCTGGCGAACCTGGCGCTCATCCACCGCGCGTTCGGCCACTCGCGCGACAGCCGGGGCGTCATCTGGCTGCCGCCGTACCACGACATGGGGCTCATCGGCGGGCTGCTCCAGCCGCTCTACGGCGGCTTCCCCGTCGTGTTGATGTCGCCCATCGCCTTCCTGCAGCGCCCCTTCCGCTGGCTGCAGGCGGTGTCGCGCTACGGGGCCACGACGAGCGGCGGCCCCAACTTCGCCTACGACCTGTGCGTCCGGAAGGTGAGCGCGGAGGAGCGCGCGACGCTGGACCTGAGCCGCTGGAAGGTGGCCTTCAACGGCGCGGAGCCCATCCGGCCGGAGACGCTGGAGCGCTTCCACGAGGCCTTCGCGCCGCAGGGCTTCCGCAGGGAGGCCTTCTACCCCTGCTACGGGCTGGCCGAGTCGACGCTCATCGTCACCGGGCACGCGCTGGGCACAGCGCCGGTGACGGACGGCGTGAACCTGGTGGGCTCCGGACGGGTGCTGGAGGGGAACACGGTGCGGCTGGTGGACGCGCGCACCGCTCGCGAGTGCGCGCCCGGCGAGGAGGGCGAAATCTGGGTGGCGGGCGCCAGCGTGGGCCAGGGCTACTGGGAGCGCCCGGAGGAGAGCGCGCGCGTCTTCCACGCGCGGGTGGAGGGCGGGGGCTCGGACGACGCGCGCTACCTGCGCACGGGCGACCTGGGCGTGCTGCGCGGCGGCGAGCTGTTCGTCACCGGGCGCATCAAGGACCTCATCATCCTGCGCGGGCGCAACCTGTACCCGCAGGACGTGGAGTCCACCACGGTGCGCGTGCACCCCGCGCTGCGGCCGGGCTGCACCGCGGCGTTCTCCGTGGAGCTGGAGGGCGAGGAGCGGCTGGTCGTCGTGCAGGAGGTGGACGCGCGCCACGCCGGCACGGACCTGGAGGCGCTGGCCCGGAGCATCCGCGAGGCCGTGGCGCTGGCGCACGACGCCCAGGCGCATGACGTGGTGCTCATCCAGGCGGGCTCCCTGCCGAAGACCTCCAGCGGCAAGGTGCAGCGCTACGCGTGCCGTCAGGCGTGGCTCGCCGGGGAGCTGGAGGTGCTGGGCCAGAGCACGCTCCAGGCCTCCGTTCCGCCCGTGCCCACGCTGCGTCCGGAGCAACTGCTCGCGCTCCCGGAGCCGGAGCGCGCGGCGCTGCTGGAGGCGTCGCTGGTGGACGCCGTGGCCGCGCGGCTGCGCGTTCCCCGCGCGCACGTCGACGCGGAGCGGACGCTCATCAGCCTGGGGCTGGACTCGCTGGCGACGGTGGAGCTCAAGAGCGACCTGGACGCGTGGCTGGGCACGGATACGTCCCTGGCGCGGCTGATGGATGCGGTGAGCCTGCGGGCCCTGGCGAGGGAGCTGGTGGGCACGCTGGGGCAGCGGCCCCTCGCGCCCGTGGCGTCGGGGGACGCGCTGGGGCGCCACCCGGTGTCCGAGGGACAGAAGGCGCTCTGGCTGGCGCAGCTCCTGGCGCCGGACAGCACCGCGAACCACCTGGCCTTCGCGGTGCGCTTCCACACGCCCGCGGACGTGCCCACGCTGCGCGAGGCGCTGGCGCGGCTGGTGGCGCGGCACCCGGCCCTGCGCACCACCTTCCACCTGGAGCACGACGGTGAGCTCGTGCAGCAGGTGCACCCGGCCCTCCAGTTGGAGCACGGCAAGCTCGTGCAGCGGGCGGACGCGGCCCCGAACACCACGCTCCACCTGGAGCACGGTGAACTCGTGCAGCGGGCGGACACGGCCAGGAGCGGAGGGCTCCTGGAGGACGCGACCTCGCTTCCGCTGGAGGACGCTCCGCTGCGGCGCGCGCTGGCGGCGGACGCGTCACGCCAGTTCTCGCTGGAGAAGGGGCCGCTCTTGCGCGCCTCGCTGTACGCCCACGCTGGCGGCGGCCAGGTGCTGCTGCTCGCGGCGCACCACCTCATCCTGGACCTGTGGTCGCTGGCGCTGCTCGCAGAGGACCTGCACGGGCTCTACCCCGCGTTGAAGGAGGGACGGGACTCCGCGTCCCCCGCTCCGGCCCTGCGTCCGTCGGACTTCGCCCGCTGGCAGCGCCCGTTCCTGGAGGGCCCCGAGGGCGAGCGGCTGTTCGCGTACTGGCGCCAGCGGCTGGACGGCGTGCCGGACGTGCTGGAGCTGCCCACCGACCGCGCCCGTCCCCCGGTGCGCGCGTTCCGGGGCGCCGCGTGCACCTTCCGGCTGGACGCGGACCTGACGCGGCGGCTGCGCGCGCTGGCGCGCGAAGAGGGCACGACGCTGTTCTCGCTGCTGCTCGCCGCGTGGCAGGTCCTCCTGGCCCGGCACGCGGGACAGGAGCGCTTCGCGGTCGGCTCGCCCGCGGTGGGGCGCACGCGCTCGGGGTTGGAGGACGTCGTCGGCTACCACGTCAATCCCGTGGCGCTGGTGGCGGACCTGTCCGGGGACCCGCCGTTCCGCGCGCACCTGGGCCGGGTGCGGCGCACGGTACTGGAGGCGCTGGAGCACCAGGAGTATCCGTTCCCCTTGCTCGTGGAACGGCTGCGGCGTCCGCGCGACGCGAGCCGGTCTCCGTTGTTCCAGGCGGTGTTCGCCTGGGAGCAGCCCCACCAGCGCGAGGAGCTGACCCCGCTGGTGCTGGGCCTTGCCGGCGTGCGCGTGCGCTTCGCGGGTCTGGAGGCGGAGAGCGTGCCAGTGGAGCTGGGCACCGCGCAGTTCGACCTCGCGCTCCAGATGGCGGATGCGCCGCGCGGGTTGGACGGCGCGCTCCGCTACGACACGGACCTCTTCGACGCGGACACGGCTGGACGCATGGTGGCGCGCCTCACGTGCCTGCTCGCGGGCATCGCGGCGGACGCGGACCAGCGCGTGTCGGCCCTGCCGCTGCTGCCGGACGCGGAGCAGGCGCGCGTGCGGACGTTCAGCGCGGGGGCACTGGCGCCCGCGTCCTTCACTCCCGTTCACCACGCCATCGCGGCACGTGCCGTGATCGCGCCCGACGCGCTGGCCATCGCTTCGGACGGGCGACAGTGGTCGTACGGAATGCTGGAGCGCCAGGCCCACGCACTCGCGCACCGGCTGCGCCAGCTGGGCGTGGGTCCGGACGTACGCGCGGGCGTGCTGATGCACCGCTCGCCCGAGCAGGTACTGGCGCTGCTGGGCATCCTCAAGGCGGGCGGCGCGTACGTGCCGCTGGATCCGGATGCACCGCGGGCGCGACTTGAGGCGCTGCTGGAGGACGTGGGCGCGGCGGTGGTGCTCACGACGCCGGCACTGCGCTCACGGCTGCCCGCGTCCACGCGGGTGCTGGACGACGTGACGGCCCCGGTCCACGACGCACTGGACACCGCGCTGGACGTCACGCCCGTCGCGGACCACCTCGCCTACGTCATCCATACGTCCGGCTCCACCGGGCGGCCCAAGGGCGTGCAGCTCACGCACGGTGGCCTGGCCCACTTCGCGGGTTGGTACCAGCGGACCTTCGCCCTGTCGCCCCAGGACCGGGCCACGCACCTGTCCACGCCGGTCTTCGACGCGTCCGTGCTGGAGGTGTGGCCCGCGCTCATCGCGGGTGCCAGCCTGCACCTGCCCGGCGATGACGTGCGCGCACTGCCGGAGCGGCTCGTCGGGTGGCTCGCCGCCGAGCGCATCACCCACACCTTCCTCACCACGGCCCTGGCGGAGGGCGTGCTCGGCCAACAGTGGCCCCAGTCGCTCGCCCTGCGCGAGCTGACCACCGGCGGCGACCGGCTGCGCCAGCGGCCCTCCGCGCACACTCCCTTCCGCGTCACCAACCTCTACGGCCCTACCGAAGGCACCGTGGCCGCCACCTTCGCCCCGGTCGGATCCGCGGATGTGGAGTCTGGACTCCCCACCATCGGCCGGCCGCTGGACGGCGTGCACGTGCACGTGCTCGACGCAGGGCTGCGGCCCCAGCCGCTGGGCGTCGCGGGCGAGCTGTGCATCGGCGGACCGGGCGTGGCGCGGGGCTACCTGGGCCGCCCCGGCCTCACCGCCCGCGCCTTCGTGCCGGATCCCTTCAGCACGGTTCCCGGCGCGCGTCTGTACCGGACCGGGGACCTCGCGCGCCTGCTGCCGGACGGCGAACTCCAGTTCCTGGGCCGGCTCGACCAGCAGGTGAAGCTGCGTGGCTTCCGCATCGAGCTGGGGGAGATTGAATCCGTCCTCCAGCGTCACCCGGAAGTGCGCCAGTGCGTGGTCGCGGTGCGCGAAGAGCCTCCCGCGGGCCGGCGCCTCGTCGCCTACGTCGTCGCCGCGCCGGACTCAGCGCTCACCGGCTCCACGCTGCGCGAGCACGTGCGCCGCGAGCTGCCGGAAGTCATGTGCCCCGCGGCCTTCGTGCTCCTGCCCGCGCTGCCGCTGACCCCCACGGGCAAGGTGGACCGTCAGGCCCTGCCCGCGCCCGAGCTGGAGCGCTCCACGTCCTTGGAGGACACGACGCCACGCACTGCCACGGAGCAGAAGCTCGCGGACCTCTGGGCGGAGCTGCTCGGCGGGGCCGTGGGCCTGCACGAGGACTGGTTCGCGCTGGGCGGCCACTCGCTGCTGGCAGCGCGACTGCTCGCTCGCGTGCGCGAGGTGTTCGGGGTGGAGCTGCCCCTGCGCACGCTGTTCGAGGCGCCCACGGTGGCCTCGCTCGCCGCGCGCATCGACGGAGGCGTGCGTGCTCCGGCGCGCGGTCCCGCGCTGACGCACCGGACGGACCGAGCGCCGGAAGCGCCGCTGTCCTACGCGCAGGAGCGGCTGTGGTTCCTGGACCAGTTGGAGCCCGGCGACGCGCGCTACCACCTGCCCGCGGCGGTCCGCCTCCAGGGTCCGCTGGACGTCGCGGCACTGCGCCGAGGCCTGGATGAAGTGGTCCGCCGCCACGAAGCGCTGCGGACCACCTTCTCCCAGCACCAGGGCCGCACCGTGCAGCGCGTCCACGCGCACGTCCCCCTTGAACTGCCCGAAGTGGACCTGGGCAGCCTGTCCCCGGAGGCGCGCGACGCGCAGGTGCGCCAGCTCGCGAAGCATGAGGCTCGCGCTCCGTTCGCCCTCGCCCAAGGTCCCCTGTTGCGGGCACGGCTGCTGCGGCTGGGCCCGGATGAGCACGTCCTGCTCCTGACGCTCCATCACATCGTCGCGGATGGCGAGTCCGTCACCGTGTTGCTGCGGGAGCTGGGGGCGCTGTACGCGGCGTTTTCCACGGGCGCCCCTCCGGCGCTCGCGCCGCTGCCGCTCCAGTACATCGACTTCACGCTGTGGCAGCGGGAGTGGCTGGCGGACGGCGTGCTGGCGCGGCAGCTCGCGCACTGGAAGCAGCGGCTCGCGGGCGCCCCTGGTGTCCTGGAGCTGCCCACGGACCGTCCCCGGCCCGCGGTGCGGACACTCGCGGGCGGACGTCACGCGGTCCACCTCCCGGCGGCGCTCGCCGGAGGACTCGCGGAGCTGGGCCGGCGCGAAGGCGCCACGCCGTTCATGACGCTGCTGGCGGCGTTCCAGACGCTGCTGCTGCGCTACACGGGCCAGGACGACCTCGTCGTGGGCTGCCCGCTGTCCAACCGCACGCGCGTGGAGACCGAAGGCCTCATCGGCTTCTTCGTCAACACGCTGCCCCTGCGCACGGACGCCTCCGGCAACCCCACCTTCCGCCAGCTGCTGGGCCGGGTGCGCGAGTCCGTGCTCGCGGCGCACGAGCACCAGGACGTGCCCTTCGAGAAGCTGGTCGAAGCGCTCGCGGTGGAGCGCGACCTGGGCCGCACGCCGCTCTTCCAGGTCGCGTTCTCCTACCAGGACGCGCCCCTGCCCTCCCGCGCCCTCCAGGGGCTGCGCCTGACGCTGCTGGAGTCCGAGTCCGCTCCGGCGAAGTTCGACCTGGACCTCGCGCTGGAGCGCGGCGAGGACGGCGGGCTGACCGCGCGCTTCGAGTACGACGCGGACCTCTTCGACGAGGCCTCCATCGCGCGCCTCGCGGGGCACTTCCAGGTGCTGCTCTCCAGCATCGCGGCGGATCCCGACGGCCACGTAGGCGACCTGCCCCTGATGACGGCCGGGGAGCGGCACACGCTGCTCCACGCGTGGAACCCGCGCCCGGTGGCACCGCCATCCCACGTCCCCGTGCACGCGCGCTTCGAGTCCTGGGCGCGGCGCACGCCGGACGCGCTCGCGGTGGCCTTCGCGGGCGAGGCCCTCACCTACGGCCAGCTCGAAGTCCGCGCGAACCGGTTGGCCTGGCACCTGCGCGGGCTGGGCGTGGGGCCTGACGTGCCCGTGGCGCTCTGCATGGAGCGCTCGACCGCGTTCGTCGAAGCCGCGTTGGGCGTCCTCAAGGCAGGCGGCGCCTACGTTCCGTTGGACCCTTCCGCGCCCCCGGAGCGGCTCCAGTCCATCCTGGAGGATGTCCGCGCGCCGGTGCTCCTGTCCTCGCGCGGCACCGCCGCGCTGACGCTCCCACCGGACTGCCGCTGCCTGCTCGCGGAGGACGGCTTCGGCGCCACTGCGGAGCCCGCGAATGCTCCGCCGGAGCTCACGGGTCCGCGCCACCTGGCGTACGTCATCTACACGTCGGGCTCCACCGGCCGCCCCAAGGGCGTGGAGCTGGAGCACGCGGGCCTGGCCCACCTGGTGGACTGGCATCAGCGGACCTACGCGCTGACGCCGGAGGACCGCACGACCCAGGCCGCCGGCCTCGCATTCGACGCCGCGGTCTGGGAGCTGTGGCCCACCCTCGCGGCGGGCGCCAGCCTCCACATCGTGGAGGACGAGGTGCGCGCCATGCCGGAGCGCCTCGTCGCGTGGCTCACCGAGGAGCGCATCACCCGCTGCTTCCTCCCCACGCCCCTGGCGGAGGCGGTGCTCACGCAGCCGTGGCCCGCGCACGCGGCGCTGCGCACGCTCCTCACCGGCGGAGACCGGCTGCACCGGGGCGCACCCGAAGGCACCCCGTTCCAGCTGATCAACCACTACGGCCCCACGGAGTGCACGGTCGTCGCCACCAGCGGCCCGGTCTCTGTTGGCGCGGTGAACCCGCCCATCGGGCGTCCCATCGCGAACACCCAGGCCTACGTCCTGGACGCGCACCAGCAGCCCGTCCCCGTGGGCGTCCCTGGCGAGCTGTGGTTGGGCGGTCTGGGTCTCGCGCGCGGCTACCTGAACCATCCGGAGCTGACCGCGCGCGCCTTCGTGCCCCACCCCTTCGACACGCGCGACGGCGCCCGCCTCTACCGCACCGGCGACCGGGTCCGCTTCCTGCCGGACGGGGCGCTCGAGTTCCTGGGCCGCACCGACGCGCAGGTGAAGCTGCGCGGCCTGCGCATCGAACCCGGCGAGGTGGAGTCGCTCGCGCTGGAGCACCCCGCCGTGCGGCAGGCCATCGCCACGGTCCGCGAGGACGGGCCCCGCGGCAAGCGGCTGGTGCTCCACGCGGTGCTGGCGCCGGAGCAGGCGTGCACGGAAGGCGACCTCAAGGTCCACCTGCGCCGCCGGCTGCCGGAGTCCATGGTGCCGTCCGCCATCGTGTTCCTGGACGCGCTCCCGCTCACCCTCAACGGGAAGGTGGACCGGCGCGCGCTGCCCGCCCCCGACGCCACGCCCCGCGCGGACAGCGTGGCGCCGCGCGACGCCACGGAGCAGCGGCTGGCGGACATCTGGACGGAGCTGCTCGGGGCCACCCGGGTGGGCGTCCACGACGACTTCTTCGAACTGGGCGGCAACTCGCTGCTCGCCACCCAGGTCATCTCGCGCGTGCGCGAGTCCCTTGGCGTGGACGTGCCCCTGCGCAGCGCCTTCGAGGCGCGCACCGTGGCCGCGCTCGCGCAGGTCGTCTCACGGCAGGCGGAAGTCAGGAAGCAGCCCGTCCTCACGGCGCGCGCGCCAGATGAGGCGCTGCCCCGGGTGGATGGGCTGTCCGAGGCGGAGCTGGACGCGCTCATCGCGGAGCTCGAAAGCGGAGAAATCGAATCATGAGTGACGAGAAGCAGTCCTCCGCGTTGGAGGAGAAGCGCGCCCGCGCCCGGGCCCTCATCCAGCAGCGCGCGGCGAAGCCCCGGGCCTTCCAACCCTCCTTCGCCCAGCAGCGGCTGTGGTTCCTGGACCGGCTGGAGCCGGGCAGCCACCACTACGGCATCCCCTTCGCCGTGCGCCTCAGCGGGACGCTGGAGCGCGGCGCCCTGGAGAAGAGCTTCCAGGAGATCGTCCAGCGCCACGAATCCCTGCGCACGACCTTCCAGGCCCGCGAGGGCGAGGCCGTGCAGGTCGTGGGGCCCGCGCCCGAGCTGCCCTTGCACGTGGTGGACCTGGGCGGACTGGACGCGCGGGAGACCGCGCGCCGCGTGCGCGAACTGACCGCCGAGGACGTGGCCGCGCCCTTCGACCTGGAGCGCGGTCCGTTGATCCGCTGGAAGCTGCTGCGCCTGTCGGACGCCGAGCACATCCTGCTGCTGTCGATGCACCACATCGTCTCCGACGGCTGGTCCATCGGCGTGTTCGTGCGCGAGCTGGCCGAGCTTTACGCGGCCTTCCTCCAGGGCGCGCCCTCGCCGCTGCCGCCACTCAAGGTGCAGTACTCCGACTTCGCCCGCTGGCAGCGCGACTGGCTCCAGGGCGACGTGCTGGAGGAGCAGCTCGCGTACTGGCGCGCGCACCTGGCGGACGCGCCCACCGCGCTGGGCCTGCCCACGGACCGGCCGCGTCCTCCGGCCCAGACCTTCCGCGGCACGCAGCTGCCCCTGGGCGTGAGCCCGGCCGTCACCGCCGCGCTGAACACCCTCTCCCGCCAGGAGGGGGCCACGCTGTTCATGACCCTGCTGGCCGCGTGGCTGGTGCTGCTCCAGCGCTACACGCGCCAGGACGACCTCGTCGTCGGCACGCCCATCGCCAACCGCAACCGCGCGGAGACCGAAGGGCTCATCGGCTTCTTCGTCAACACGCTGCCCCTGCGCACGAACCTCTCCGGCGACCCGCGCTTCACGGACCTGGTGGCCCGCGTGCGCGAGACGGCCCTGGGCGGCTTCGCCCACCAGGACGTCCCCTTCGAGAAGCTGGTGATGGACCTGCGCGTGAAGCGGGACCTGAGCCGCTCGCCGCTCTTCCAGACGATGTTCGTGCTCCAGAACGCGCCGCTCCAGCCGCTGGCGCTCCCGGGGCTCACGCTCACGAACCTGGACCTGGAGACGGACACCGCCAAGTTCGAGCTCACCCTCACGCTGGTCGAGACGTCGGGCGCGCTGACGGGCTGGCTCGAATACAACACGGACCTCTTCGACGCCTCCACCGCCGACCGGCTGGCGCGGGCCTACGAACGCCTGCTGGAAGGCATCACGGCGGATCCGCGGCGCCGCGTCTCCGAGCTGCCGCTGCTGGACGCGGCCGGACGCCAGCAGGCGCTGGAGTCCTTCCACCCGCCCGCGGTGCCGCTGTCCCCGCGCCCCCTGCACGTCCTCTTCGAGGAGCAGGCACGGCGCACGCCGGACGCCATCGCGGTGGAGTGCGAGGACGACCCCCTCACGTACGCGGAACTGGAGCGCCGGGCCAACCGGCTCGCGCACCTGCTGCTCGCGTCCGGGCTGGAGCCCGAGGAGCGCGTGGCGTTGTGCCTGCCCCGTTCGACGGAGGTGCTGGTGGCGATGCTCGCGGTCATGAAGGCCGGCGGTGCCTTCGTGCCGATGGACGCCGGAGCCCCCACGCAGCGGCTGGCCCTGATGGTCGCGGAGTGCCGCGCCCGCTACGTGCTCGCGCCCCCCTTGCTCGCGGTCAAGCTGCCGGTGCCGCCGGAGGCGCGCCTGGAGCCCGGCGCGTGGCGGCAGGAAGGCCTTCCGGAGACGCCTCCCGCGCGGACCGTCCACCTGGAGCAGCTGGCGTACGTGGTCCACACCTCCGGCTCCACCGGCGTGCCCAAGGGCGTGATGATCGCCCATGCGGGCATCGCCAACCGGATGCTCTGGGAACAGCACGCGCTGCCCATCGGACCGGAGGACCGCGTCCTCCAGGTGGCCTCGTTCGGCTTCGACGCCTCCATCTGGGAGTTCTTCCGCGCGCTGCTCGCGGGGGCCCGCGCGGTGATGGTGCGCGACGGCGCGCACCAGGACAGCCGCTACATCGCGGACCTCATGGCCCGGCGCGGCGTCACGCAGATGAACGTGGTGCCGTCGCTGCTGCGCGTGGTGCTGGAAGAGCCCCGCATGGCGGACTGCCACGCGCTGCGCACGGTGGTCTGCGGAGGCGAGGCGCTGACGACCGACCTGGTGGACCGGCTGGCGGAGCACTCCTCCGCGACGCTCTTCAACTTCTACGGCCAGACGGAGGTGTCCATCGACGCCACGTGGTTCACCTGCGCGCCCGGCATGGCGCGCAAGGCGGTGCCGCTGGGCCAGCCGCTGGGCAACATGAAGATGCACGTGCTGGACGTGCGCGGACAGCCCGTTCCTCCGGGCGCGCCCGGCGAGGTGTACCTGGGCGGCCCGGGCCTGGCCCGCGGCTACTTCCTGCGGCCGGACCTGAGCGCGGAGCGCTTCGTGCCGGACCCCTTCGGCCCTCCGGGCTCGCGCCTGTTCCGCACCGGCGACCTGGCCCGCCAGCTGCCGGATGGCGAGCTGGAGTTCCTGGGGCGCGGCGACCACCAGGTGAAGATCCGCGGCGTCCGCGTGGAGCTGGGCGAGATTGAAGCGGCGCTCCGCCAGCACCCCGCCATCCAGGACGTGGTGGTGCTCGCGCGCGAGCAGGCCGTGGAACCCGGGCCCACCGCGCTGGTTCCGCGCCTGCTCCCGCTGGAGCCGCCCCCGCGCGGCCCGTCCCCTCATCCCC
>NZ_RAWN01000137.1:0-26905 GCF_003668895.1 Corallococcus sp. AB045 | reverse complement strand
GGGCACCTGCCGCCCCATGGCCTGATGCGCCATGGCTGGCCGCCACCAGCCGGCGCATCAGCCCGCCCTGCACCAGCGCGGACAGCACGCCCACCACCGCGAAGAGCGCCCCGGAGCGCAGGCTCGCCTCCTTCAGGACGGCCGCGTCCGGGTGCACCGCGTGCACCAGCCACCCGCCCTCCAGCGGCACCGGCCCGGAGGAGAGGAAGCGCGTCAGCAGGTACACGGAGAAGGTGCCCTCCATCTGCGCGAAGGCCACCGTGTAGAGCAGCACCAGCACCACGCACCGGCCCACGACGGGCAGCGTCAACGCGGCGGCGGCGCCCCGCATGTTGCGCGTCGTGGCGGACGGCGAGTCCGCCCTGCGCGTCTCCGGCAGGAAGAACCAGGTGTTGATGAGGTTCAGCGCGGACAGCCCCGCCGCGAACAGGCCGATGGCCAGGTTGCCGCCCCACGCCCCCAGCACGCCGCCCAGCGCGGGCCCCAGCACGAAGCCCAGGCCGAACGCCGCGCCGATGATGCCCATGCCCCGCGCGCGCTCATGCGGCTTGGTGATGTCCGCCACCACCGCTTGCGCCGTGGACACGTTGCCACCGGACACCCCGTCGATGACGCGGGACAGGAACAGCAGGGGCAGCGTGTGCGCGAAGGCGAACAGCACGTAGCCCACCAGGGAGCCCACCTGGGAGATGAGCAGCACCGGCCGCCGGCCGAACCGGTCCGACAGCCGCCCCATGATGGGCGCCGCCACCAGCTGCATCAGCGAGTACACCGCGACGAGCAGCCCCACCGTGAAGGGGGAAGCGCCAAAGCGCACGCCGTACACGCCCAGCTGCGGAATCAGGATGCCGAACCCGATGAGGTCCAGGACGGCGATGCCGAACACCACCCGCAGCGACGCCTCCCGAGCCAACTTCGCACTCCCTCGTCCCGCGAGGGACCGTTGGAAAAGACAAGACCGCCGGAGCGCACATACGGGGCGCTCCGGCGGCCGGGAAGAATCCCACTCTCAGCGCGAGGCGTCTACATCGCCTCGGCGGACTGGATTTGACGGTTGGCCGAGTCGCGCTCGATGCAGCCCTTGGTCATCGTGTACTGGTACGTGCCCAGCTCATCACGCCAGTACTCGCCCTCGTAGGGCCAGTAGAGCTGATCGTCCGCCACCGCCACGGAGAACTTGTACTTCTTGACGATGGCCGTGCGGCCGCCCGCCTTGAGCTGCTCCTCCAGGAACTCCTTCTCCTTGGTGGTCGTCTCGAACTTGATGCGCAGGCCGTTGGCCAGCAGCAGCTTGAGCGCGCCCAGCTCCGTCTCCAGCTTGCCCTTGGCCATGATGCCGGCCTTGGAGATGAGGCTGGTGCGCTGGACCTTGAGCTCCTCCAGCAGCTGCTTGGTCAGCTCCGAGTACTTGAACGTGTCGCCCTTGTTGGAGAACAGGTCCATCTCACCCTCGAGCTCCAGGATGGAGTCGTTGGTCTTCTTCAGGTCCTGATCCGTGAGGGCCAGCCGCAGGATGCGCTCCAGGATGACGTCCGTGCCGTTCTTCTCCAGGCCCTCCTTGTTCTTCTTCTGCACGTCCGCGAGCACCGTGTAGTACTCGGAGGCATCCATGTTCTTCTTCACGAGCCCGTCCAGCTCGTCGTGCACGGGCAGGTAGGTGCGCTCGAAGTCCTGGAGGATGAGGTTGGACTCCCGGTAGCGGCAGTTCTCGTAATAGATGACCGCCTTGAGGATGAGCGCCTCCGGGAAGTACTCCTCGCGGAAGAAGGGCGACGACAGGGTGATGAGGTTGCCCAGCGCCTGCTCGTACTGGCCGATGCGGTAGTTGGCCCAGGAGGACTCGAAGAGGGCCTCCAGCCACTGCGTGTTCCCGCGCTCCACCTTGTTCAAGTAGAAGATGGAGAAGCGGTTCTGCTGCATGCCGTAGTGCGTACGGGCCAGCTGCATGAAGGCCAGCTCGCGCAGCGACTTGTCCAGCTTCGCCTGCTCGCCGGTGCGGCCCGCCATGGGACGGGTGAGGCGCACCACTTCCTTCATCGCCTCCACGGACGCCATGACGTCCGTGTTGCCGCGCTTGGCCGCCGCGTCCTTGTGGTTCGTGCCGTTGCGGAAGAAGGCCAGGCCCTCCAGGTACTTCGCGCGCGGGTAGAACACGTCCGTGCGCGGGATGGTCAGCGCCAGGCGCTTCACTTCTTCAAAGGACTTGTCCGCGTTCTCCGTCTGGCCCACCTGGTCCAGCGCGCGGCCACGCACGAAGTGGTAGCGCGCCAGCAGGTAGCGGAACTCGTTCCGGAACTTCTCCGGGAACTCGTAGTTCGCGTACCGGGCGATCTCATCCAGGATGACCGTCTCGTTCTGCGTCTTGCGGCTGATGAAGAACAGCCACTCCAGGCTCGTCTTGAAGAACTTCGTGGACGGGCCCGCGGCGAGGATCTTGGAGAACTCGCCCAGCGACGAGTGGTACAGCCCCATGCGGTAGAGCGACTTGGCGAGCACGTAGCGCGCTTCCACGTGCAGGCCCTGGAGCTTGGGGTCCCCCAACAGCTCGTGGGACGCCATCGCGGCCTTCTCGTACTCGTCGTTCTTGAACAGGCTGACGGCCGCGTCCAGGCGCTGGCGGTCCGCCGTCTTGCCGGACACGTCCACCGCGTCGAACGTCATGGTGGGCGCGGGCGGCTTGTCGTTGTCACCCGTGAGGTCCAGGCCCAGGCCGGGGCTGCCCTGCGCGGCCGGCTTCGCGGACGGCGTGGGCTTCGCGGCGGGCGCGGCCGGAGTGGCCGTCGGCGCGGGCGTCGTCGTCACCGCTGCGGGCGGCGTGGCGGGGTTGCCCACGGGCGCGCTGGTGGCGGTGGAGGACTCGTCCGCGTCCTCGGCCTCGGCCGGGGTGGCCGCCTTGCCCTTGCCGCGCTTGGCGGAAGTCTTCTTCTTCGAGGAAGCCTTCGAAGAGGCCCCCTTCTTCTTCTTCTTCGACTGGCCAGCCAGGTCCAGTCCTTCGAAGGACTGGGCCAGCGTGGGGGCCGTGTACGCGAGCGTGAGCCCGAGGACGGCGAGGCGGAGGAACCGGTGGGTGCGCATGAGTCTTTAGGAACCGGAGGGGAAGAAGAAGGACAGGCCCAGCTCGAACAGGATCTGGTTGCGGAGGTAGCTGGGCGTGGGCTCCCGGCCCTTCTCCACGTAGATGATGTCGCGCAGCTCCGTGCGCAGCGTCATCCACCGGTTGAAGAAGAAGCGCAGGCCGACGCCCACGTTGCCGCCGCCCGTGAGGTACGACTTGCTGCCCGCGACGGGCGTGTTGTCCGCGAGCGGCTCCGCCGGGCCCTTGTACTGGACGACGGACGCGCCCACGACGCCGTACATGTCGAAGTGGACGAACTTCTCCGCCAGCAGCGACAGCTTGCCGTAGATGGGCGCCCACTGGACGTCCACGCCGCCCATGAGGGTCATCTGGCCGGGCGCATACCCGTCCAGCTCCTCCCGGGTCGGCGGGCTGCAGCCGCGGGTGTCACCGCCCTCGCCCGGCGTGAAGGTGCATTTCTGCGCGGAGCCCGCCACGGAGTTCAGCGCGTAGCCGCCGCGCAGGCCCACGCCCAGCGTCTCCGTGGGGAAGTAGGTGACGGTGCCGCCAAAGAGGTACTTCTTGAAGAACGCGTCGCGGATGGTGATGGACGCGGACGGGCTCACCTCGAAGCGGCCCTTCTTGAGGAACATGTGGCCGGACACCGGCCGGATGCGCTCGCGAAGGGGCCCCAGGGCGTCCTTGTCCACCTCGGACACGTCGCCGGCCTCCTCCTCTTGAGAGGTGTTGGGCGGGTTGGAGTTGGCCGCGGTCTTCGGGGCCGGAGCCGCCGGGGCCGGCGCGGGCGTGGCCGGAGCGGCGGCGGCCGGAGCGGGCGCGGGGGCCTGGTCGGCGGCGGCGAGCGTGGGCACGCCCGCGCACAGGGTCAGGAGCAGACGGAAGGCGGGCTTCATTCGGACTCCCTCCCCGTCGACTTGAGGGGCAGGAAGATGGAGATGCCCGCGTTGAGGGTCATGACGTTCTGGAGGGCGCCCTTGCTGCTGCCCAGGGGCTGGTCCACGTAGGAGGTGTTGATCAGGGCCACGTTGACGGCCAGGTAGTCCTTGGTGACGAAGCGCATGCCCAGGCCCAGGTCGAAGGCAGGGTTGAGGCCGCGGTCGGGCAGCGCGGAGGTCTCCGTCCTCACCACGCCCATGCCGCCCAGCAGGTAGCCGTCGAAGTGGAGGATGGAGTTGAGGAAGGACACCTTGCCGTAGAGCGGCGCCCACTCCAGGTCGCCCATGGCGGACCAGTTCGGCACGGAGTTGTAGATCTTGCTGTTGAAGGTGCGCTTCGCCGTGCGGACGTCATCCGACGGGATGACCTGGATGAGCGAGCCACGCGCCGAGATGGCCAGCGTGTCCGACAGGTACCAGGCCGCGCGCAGCGAGCCGCCGAACTTCGAATAGAACGGGTCGTTCACGGAGAGGCTCACGAACGGTGAGATCTCCAGGCGGTTCTTCTTCAGGTAGACCTTGCGCTGAACGCTCTTCACCCGGTCGTCCTGGGTGATGTCCGTGAGCGGCATCAGCGCTTCGATCGGGATGTCCTTCGCCGGGGTGGCGGCTGGCGGCGACGCGGGACGGGCTTCCTCGTCCGGCGGCGGCGCGGGGTTCTCTTCGGGTGGCTTGGCCTGGGCGTCCTCGGTCAGATCGAGGCCCATGCCTGGCTGGTTCTGGGCGGGGGCCAGCGCGGGCCACATCAGGCTCAGCGCAAGCAGCAGCGTGGGGCGGTTCAAGTCCGGGCGCTCCGTGGGGGGAGGGAACGTACTGCCACCGGAAGGCAGCATGACATCAGCCACTCCATCCTATCGGCCGTATTCCCAACCATCAACCAGCAGAATGCGCCTGCCTCCTCTGTATTCCTCCCGTATCCCTTCACAATTCCACTGTGCTCACGCCCCGCGGGTCAGGGGTTGGCGCGAAGAAGCGGTGTGCTACCGTTCGCGGGTTCCGGGCGTCGTCCTCCCCCCATGCGCGCCCTGCTTCCATCCTTCCTAGAGGTCCCAAAGATGTTCGTGCGAACCGCGCTCTTCCTGTCCGCCGCCCTGATGCTGGGAGGCTGCGACGTCACCACCGAGCTGGGCAAGCCGTGCCAACTGGTGCGCAGGGCCACGGCCGAGGAGCAGGAGAAACAGGGCCGCAAGTTCATGGAGATCCAGGAGAAGGACATCGCCGTGGATCAGGACTTCATCTCCTTTGGTTCGCTGGACTGCGAGGACCTCATCTGCGTCCGCGACGACCTGAGCCCCCGCAGCGACACCCCGGAGGCGTTCGCCCTGGGCTACTGCAGCAAGGAGTGCGTGCAGGGCACCACGACGGGCTGCGAGATCACCCGCACCGTGGGCGACGTGCCGGAGGGCCTCAAGGAGCGCATGACGTGCCGTCCCCTGCTCCTGGACCAGGACACGCTGGACGCCATCAAGGTCGCCGACGAGAGCTTCTACCGGCGCACCTTCGGGGAGAACAACTCGCCCTACTTCTGCGCGGGCGCCGTGCCGGACGCCCAGGGCAACTGAAGTCCGGGCTGAACAGCCCACTGAACAGTCGCCTCGCGCGAAAGGGTTAGACCTTTTCGCGCACCCCGTTCGTAAAGGCAGGGCCCGCGTTTCAAACGCCTTTGGAGCCCTGCCATGAATCGTACGGTCCTGTTCCTCGCCCTGGCTGGTGGCCTTGCCCTCACCGCGCTGGTGCTGGGCATGCCCCGCGGGGGCGGCCTCCCGCCCACGCCGCACGTCGTCGTGGCGCCGCCCACGCCCCCCCAGCCCGTCCCGCCGCCGGGGCCGCGCGCATCCACGGGCAGCCTCCAGGTCACGAGCCGGCTGTCGCACCCGTACGTGCCGGTGGGCCCTTCGGAGACGTACGTGACGGTGGACCTCACCGGCGCGGAGGTGCCCGGGGCGAAGCGCAGCCCGGTGAACCTGGCGGTGGTCATCGACCGGTCCGGGTCCATGAGCGGCTACAAGCTCCAGCAGGCGAAGCAGGCCGCGCGGCACCTGGTGACGCTGCTGCGCGACGAGGACCGGCTGGCCATCGTGCACTACGGCAGCGACGTGAAGAGCCTGCCGTCCCTGCCGGCCACTTCTGGCAACCGCGAGCGGATGGTCCAGTTCATCGACGGCATCTGGGATGACGGCGGAACCAACATCAGCGCGGGCCTGTCCGTGGGCCGCACGCAGCTGGCGTCCGCCATGGGCGGGGCGGCCACGGTGAACCGCCTCATCCTGATGAGCGACGGCCAGCCCACCGAAGGGGTGTCCGACGAGGAGGGGCTGAAGAACGTGGTGAGGGAGATCCGCGCCTCCGGCATCACGGTGAGCTCCATTGGCGTGGGCACGGACTTCAACGAGGACCTGATGCAGGCCTTCGCGGAGTACGGCGCCGGCGCGTACGGCTTCCTGGAGGACGCGAGCAAGCTGTCCACCCTCTTCCAGCGCGACCTGCAGCAGGCCACCACCGCGGTGGCGCGCAACGTGGAGCTGTCCTTCGAACTGCCCCCGGGCACGACGCTGGGCGAGGTGCTGGGCTACCGCGCGCACCAGGCCGGCAACACCGTGCGCGTGGCGCTGCCGGACTTCTCCGCGGGCCAGGTGGAGCGCGTGGTGGCGAGGCTGCACGTGACGGGCACCGCGCCGGGCCAGTCCGTGCAGGTGGCGGGGCTGAAGGTCGCGTACACGGACCTGCTGGTGCAGAAGAACGTGGAGGACCAGTCCACGCTGGCCGCGGTGGCCACCAACATTCAGGAGGAGGTCGTCCAGCGCCAGGACAAGGAGGCCACGGTGTACGCGGCCCGGGCCCGCAGCGCGCAGAACCTCCAGAAGGCCGCGGAGGCCATGAGCCAGGGCAAGAAGGCGGAAGCGAAGGGCTACCTCTCCCAGAACCAGGCCCTCTTCATGGAGGCGGGCACGGTGGCGGGCGCGGCGGCGGTGGCGGCGGATCAGGCCGAGCAGGCCCGCGCGATGCAGGAATACGACGACGCGGAGTCCGAGGAGGCCCAGAAGGCCGCCGTGAAGAACAGCAAGGTGAAGGCGCTCAAGAGCTTCGGGCGCATGGGCTCGACGTACTGAGCCCCCTGAGGCGCAGGCCTTGAAGGCCCGGGGCGTGCAAGGGGGCATCGCCCGCCCCCCTGCCCGCCCGCCATCGCGACGTCACATCTTCGCGGTTGACCTCCGGAATCGCGTGGCCCTATCTCCGCGTTCTTCCAGGCTTCACCCCCTGGAAGCAGGGCGCACTGGAGGCGCGGACAAGCATGGCGGCGAGCGCGAGCACCCCGTGGGTCGGGGTCATCATGGGCGGCAGAAGCGACCTTGAGCACCTGCAACCGGCGATCGACATCCTCGCCGAGCTGCGCATCCCGCACGAGGTGCGCATCGTGTCCGCGCACCGCACGCCGGACTGGATGATGGAGTACGCGTCCAGCGCGGAAGGCCGCGGGCTGTCCGTCATCATCGCCGCGGCGGGCGGCGCGGCGCACCTGCCCGGCATGGTGTCCAGCAAGACGCTCCTGCCGGTGCTGGGCGTGCCCATGCCCACCACGGTGCTGTCCGGCTTCGACGCGCTGCTCTCCATCGTGCAGATGCCCAAGGGCGTCCCGGTGGGCACGCAGGCCATTGGCAAGCCGGGGGCCGCCAACGCGGCGCTGCACGCGGCGGCCATCCTGGCGCTGAAGTACCCGGAGCTGCGCGAGCGGCTGGCCGCCTGGCGCAAGGCCCGCACGGATGAGGTGCTGGCGCAGCGCGAGGTGGCGGGATGAGCGGCCCCATGGTGCTGCCGGGCGGGACGCTGGGCATCCTGGGCGGCGGCCAGCTGGGGCGCATGATGGCGCTCGCGGCGCGCACGCTGGGCTACCAGGTGCAGGCGTTGGATCCGGACTCGGCGTGCCCGTCCCGCTCGGTGGTGGACCGCTGCCTCACCGCGTCCTTCTCCGACACGACGGCGGCCGAGGACCTGGCGCGCCAGTGCGACGTGGTGACGCTGGAGATCGAGAAGGTGTCGCTGTCCACGCTCAACGCGGTGTCGCGTCACGCGCCCATGCGGCCCGGCGCCTCCGTGCTGGAGGTGGTGCAGCACCGCGGCCGGCAGAAGGGCTGGCTCGCGAAGGGCGGCTTCCCGCTGGGCCCGTGGCGCGAGGCCAACTCGGAGGCGGAGCTGTCCGCGGCCATCACCGCGCTGGGTGGCAAGTGCTTCATCAAGTCCAGCGAGGGTGGCTATGACGGGCGCGGCCAGTACGAGGTGACGGCTGCCTCCGAGGCGGGCGCCGCATGGAAGGAACTGGGTGAGCGCTCCGTGGTGGTGGAGGCCGCGCTGGACCTGAAGGCGGAGCTGTCCGTGCTGGTGGCGCGAGGGCCGGATGGGCAGCTCGCGGTGTACCCGCCCGCGTTCAACCACCACGAGGAGCGCATCCTCGCGTGGTCGCTGTTGCCGGGTCCGCTGCCCCAGGCCGTGCTGACGCAGGCGTCGCAGGTGGCGCGCGACATCACCGCCGGGCTGAAGGTGGAGGGGCTCCTGGTGGTGGAGATGTTCCTGCTGGGTGACGGGTCGCTGCTCGTCAACGAGGTGGCGCCCCGGCCGCACAACAGCTTCCACTCGACGGAAGTGGCGTGCCTGACGAGCCAGTTCGAGCAGGCCGTGCGCGCGGTGTGCAACCTGCCCCTGGGCTCCGTGGAGGTGGTGCGCCCCGCGGCCATCGTGAACCTGCTGGGCGACCTGTGGCTCCAGGAGGGTGGGCCCAGGTTCGCGCAGGCGCTGGCGATGCCCGGCGTCCGGCTGCACCTGTACGGCAAGCGCGACGCGCGCAAGGGCCGCAAGATGGGCCACCTGTCCGCGGTGGGCAGTACGCCCGAGGACGCGCTCCAGCGCGTGAAGGCCGCCGCCACGGCCCTGGGGATGTAACGCCCATGAAGACGAACGCCGCCCGGCTCCTGGACTCGCTCGGCATCGCGTACACGCTGCGCGACTACGACGTGGATCCGGACGACCTGTCCGCGGAGACGGTGGCCGCCAAGGTGGGCATGCCCGCGGAGCAGGTCTTCAAGACGCTGGTGGCCAAGGGCGACCGCACCGGCGTGTTGATGGCGGTGGTGCCCGGCAACGCGGAGCTGGATTTGAAGGCCCTGGCGCGGCTGTCTGGCGACCGCAAGGTGGACACCGTCCCCCTCAAGGAATTGCAGCCGCTCACCGGCTACATCCGGGGCGGCGTCACCGCGTTGGGGGGCAAGAAGGACTACCCCGTCTTCGTGGATGAGACGCTGGAGCTGTTCGACGCGGTCGCCGTGTCGGCCGGGGTGCGCGGGACGCAGATCGTCCTCGCCCCGGCGGACTACCTCCGCGTGACGAAGGGCAAGCCGGGACCCATTTCGCGTCCGAAGGCGTAGACCCTTTTCACGAGCCGCGCGTTCGAAGGGACATTCCCGGCCCGTGGGGGCCGTTCCCGGGGTGTCCCGATGAATGCCGCCGTGTTGCAATTCCACCACCGCGAAGCCTTCGAGCACACCGTCACGCGCGCGCTGGCGGCAGGCGCCGGAGCGGGGCTGGTGCAGTGGCTGTCCTTCCGCGTGGGCATGCCGATGCCGCTGACGTGGCTGGTGCCCGCGGCGGTGGTGCTGGCGTGCGCGCGAGGCGACCGGTGGGACCGGGGACTCTTGAGTGGCCTGGGCTTGCTGCTCGTCGCGCTGCCCTATGGGCTGGGCCTGTCGCCCGCGTGGACCGTGGCCACGAGTGGCGCGGCCGCGGGCGCCCTGCTGGTGCGCTCCCGCCTCAACGACCTGGGCGAGGAGGGGCAGGTCGCGGAGGCCCGCCCCACGCTCGTGCACTACGGCCTGGGCGCCGTGTTGGGAGCGGGGCTCACGCTGGCGGGTGGCGTGGTGGCGAACATCCTGTCGGTGCGGCTGGCGTCCGTGGCCACGCCCACGCTGCTGGCGGCGGCGGTGGTGGGCGGCATCGTGGGGCTCTTCGTGGGGCTGGGCGCCATCGCCGCGCACCTGGGGCTGACGGCCGACCCGGTGGAGGCGCGCGCGGAGGAGCTGCTGCCCCAGCTCTCCGGTGACTTCCACACGCTGTCCGAACGTGCGCTGTCCCTCTACCGTCAATGCGGCCAGTCCCTGGCGAAGCTGCCCCGCGAGCCCGCGCGCGAGGAGCTGGCCCGCACGCTGGCGCGAATCACCCGGGGCGCGGTGGAGCTGGCGTCCGAGTGGGCCGGCGTGGAGGCGCAGCTGGAGGAGCGCGCCGCCGCGGAGTTGCAGGCGGAGCGCGAAAGCCTGGAGCGCAGCGCTCGCGCGAGCACGGACGTGGTGGCGCGCCGGCAGCTGGAGGCCGCGGCGGCGTCGCTGGCGGAGGAGGTGGAGCGGCTGGGAGACATGCGTCAGCGGCGCGAGCGCATCCTCGCGAGGCTGCGCGCGGAGGTGGCCCTGCTGGAGCGTGCGCGCGTGGCGTTGCTGTCCCTGCGCAGCGGTCAGGCCCAGCTGAAGGCGGCGGAGCTGGCCTCGCTGGCCCGCCGGTTCCGCGCCCTCTCGACCGCTCAGGGAGAGGAGGGCCAGGCGATGGACGCGGTCGCTGCCCAGGTCACGCTGACCCAGGTGGCGGCGGCGAACGTGGCCCCGGTGATCCCGGTGGATCCGTCACCAGCAGAATCCGAGGGCGCCAAGGTGCCGGAAATCCAGCGGATTCAGGGGGAATAGGACCTGGGGAGGCTGACGGGGCCCTCCCGCCCCGGGCCCTGGGGGACGCCCTTGGCAAGCGTCCGTTTTCGATGTTGGCCCTGCCGAGTGGTCGGGGGGGACTGAAGCTTGCGCCAGAGCGCGGTACATTTCGGGAGCCATGAGCCTGCCCTCCCCCAGCAAGCCCGCACCACCACCGCCCTGGCTCTGGAACGGTGACGAGCCGAGGGTCGCCACCGTCTTCCAGCCCATCGTCGATCTGCTCAGCGGCGAGGTCCTCGGCCACGAGGTGTTGTCGCGAGGCCTGGGCCCGGTGGAGTCCCCCAACGAGTTGTTCAACCGCGCGCGGGTGGAGGGCTTCACCTACGAGTTGGAGCGCGCGTGCTGGACCGCGGCGGTGCGCCGCATCGCCACGCTGCCGGAGGCGCAGCGGCGTGGTCCGTTCTTCTTCAACGTCAGTCCGGACGTGCTGAGCGACGAGCGCTTCGGCGGCGCGTCCACGCTGGAGCTGCTGCGTCAGCACGGCCTGAGTCCCCAGCAGCTGGTGCTGGAGATCACCGAGCGCAGCACGTTCGAGGACACGGAGCAGCTTCGCATGCTCGCGCGGCGGTACGCGGAGCAGGGCTTCGGCATCGCGCTGGACGACTTTGGCGCGGGGCACTCGGGCCTGGTGACGCTGGTGCACAGCGCGCCGGACTTCATCAAGTTGGATCAGGCGCTGGTGCGGGACATCCACCTGCACACGTACCGGCAGCACCTGGTGAAGTCGCTGGTGGCGTTCGCGCAGCGCGTGGACGCGGTGCTCATCGCTGAAGGAGTGGAGACGTGGAACGAGCTGGCCGTGCTGCTGCGCCTGGGCATCCGGCACGCGCAGGGCTATCTGCTGGCGCGGCCCGTGAGCTCGCCGCAGCGGCCGGGAGCGGACTTCGCGGAGCGTTGCCGCGAGGCCATCCGAGCCCTGCACCACCGCGAGCACGAGGATGACGAGACGGTGGGCAGCATGATCATCCGCCCGCCGTGCGCGCCGGTGACTGCGCAGGCGGTGGAGCTGGACCGGCTCTTCCGCCGCACGCCGGGCGAGGACCACGTCGTGCTGCTGGACGGCGAGCAGCCGCACGCGGTGGTGACGCGGCGGAGCTTCTACGCGCGCTTCGGGGGAACCGCCGCCAGCACGGAGTCCGCGCTTCCGGACGAGCCGCGCGAGGCGCCGATGGTGGTGGAAGATGCGACGGCCATCACGGCGCTGGCGCGCATGGCGATGCGCCGTCCGCCCGAGTCCGTCTACGACCCGGTGGTGGTGACGGACGCGAAGGGCCACTTCCTGGGCACGGTGACGATGAAGCAGCTGATCGCGCGGGCCTCGGACCTGGAGCAGCACGCGGCGACGGGCGCGCATCCGCTGACGGATCTGCCCGGCAGCCGGATGATCGAACGGTGGATCCGCGCCGCGCTCCAGGGCAGCGCGTTCACGGTCATCTACGCGGACCTGGATCACTTCGAGGCGTACAACGACCGCTACGGGTTCCTCCAGGGCGACCGGGTGATCCGCTACACGGCGAGCGTGCTCTCGGAGTGTCTGCACCTGCTGCCGGAAGGCTCGAACCTGGGCCACGTGGGCGGCGACGACTTCGTGCTCGTGTGTCCGGACGCGGTGGCGCCGGAGGTGTTGCGCACGCTCTGCCAGCGCTTCGACGCGGAGAAGGTCCCGCTCTACGGTCCGGAGGACCTGCGGCGCGGGGGCTTCACGGCCAAGGACGCGGCGGGCAACACGGTGCCGGTGACGCTGAGCCTCGCGGCGGTGGACCACCAGGGGTTGTCCGCCAACCCCCACCCGGCGGAGCTGTCCGCCGTCGCCGCGGCCCTACGCAAGCGCGTGAAGGCCGTCTCCGCGCAGACGCACACCAGCACGTTCCTGTTCCAGCCCGGCGCGGTGAAGTAGCCGGACCGCGCCTCACTTAGCGGGTGAGGCGAGGCCATCCATCCGAGCCCGCCGAGACGGCACGGCGCGGCACGCCCACGGGAATGCCCCCTGCCCGCCGGGACTCCCCGCCGCGGCACCCAGCACGAACCTGTCCGACTGTCCGACAGGTTGGGAGCACCGGCGCTGGGCCCGCCGCCCCATCCGGGCGGAGGAAAACCTGTCCGACAGGTTGGGCGAACCGCGGATGGGGGGGCCCCGCGCAACCCGGGCGGCGGAAACCTGCCCGACTGTCCGACAAGTTTGGGATGCCCCGTGGCGGAGGGTCTTCCGGTTCGTCCGAGCAGCGCAAACCTGTCCGACTGTCCGACAGGTTGGGCGAACCGCGGATGGGGGGCCCCGCGCAACCCGGGCGGCGGAAACCTGTCCGACTGTCCGACAAGTTTGGGATGCCCCGTGGCGAAGGGTCTTCCGGTTCGTCCGAGCAGCGCAAACCTGTCCGACGGTCCAACAAGTTTCCGCAAGCCATCGCCGGGGGCCCTCCCCTCCGCTTGAGCAGCGGAAACCGGTCCGACTGTCCGACAGGTTTGGAGGCCTGTGGCGAGGAGGCCATCCGGTCCATCCGGGCAGCGGAAACCGGTCCGACTGTCCGACAGGTTTGGAGGCCTGTGGCGAGAGGGCCTTCCGGCCCATCCGCGCAGCAAGACCTGTCCGACTGTCCGACAGGTTGGATGAACCGGAGCTGGGGGCCTCGCGCCACCCGTGCGGCTGAAACCTGTCCGACTGTCCGACAGGTTTCGGCAAGCCATGGCCGGGGGCCCTCCCCCTCTTTTCGACCGGCGGGAACTTGTCCGACTGTCCGACAGGTTTTGCCGCGTCCGGCGGAAGGGGGACACCCTGAATGGCCGGGGGCGCAGGTACTCGCCGTTCTTGGACGCGGTGCGGCGGTTCGCCAGCGAGACCCTATGCAGCGCGACAGACCGTTTCGCGAGCGCCGCGCCCTACTCCCAGGCCAGGTGCAGCCGTCCGTCGGTGTAGAGGCGACCCGTAGCCTCCAGTTCGGTGGAGCCGTTCTCCACGGCGCGGTGCACGTTCGCGGGCGGCGCCAGCAGCGTGTCCCGTCCCAACGCGAACGCCTGCTCCCGCACCAGCCCCAGGTAGGCCTTGTTGAGCTGGAGCGCCCGCTCCCGTGACGGCGTCACCAACCACGCGAGGTCGCGATCCCCTCCTGGTGCCGCGCGCCTGACCGCTGGCAGGTCCAGCACTCCGTTCGGGAAGAAGCGCGCGAGCAGCTCTTCGTTTGCACGGAACTCATCGCCGCCCTGCACTCGCTCGAAGTACGTCGCGGTCTCCGGCGCGGTGTGCCCTGCCTGCGGCACATCCGGCAGGCCTCGCAGGTCCTGGGTCCGCCAGCCGTCACGCCCTGGCACCTTGCGTTGAAACGCGGCGGTGGCCCGCGCCCGGCTTCTCCGCGTCCTTGCCGTACCAGAGGTCCGCCGGCTGGCCCGGATCCACCTCCGTCAGGTAGCCGTAGCCGTCCTTCAGGTGCGTGGAGTCGCGGTCCCCACTGCTGATCATGTCGCCCTCCGCCGGCGCGGAGAAATCAGGCGCGAGCGGAGCCCCCGGCGCGAAACCCGGCGCCGCCGCGATCCAGTCGTTCTTCCCCGTCCACAGCGCTGCCTCCGGGTCGCCGTAGACGCCCTGCACGTTCTCCTCGCCAACGATGACCGTGCCCCACGGCGTCTGGCCACCGGAGCAGTTGGAGTGCGTACCGGGCACCACGCCCGCCGCCAGCGGCGCGCCGGAGTCGTCGTGCTCCTCGCCGGACAGTGTCACGCCCACGACCTTCGCAAGGGTGACGCTGGAGGCGTCGTAGCGCACGTTGGCCGCGTTGCGGTCCACCGCCCAGCCGCCCGTCGCGGGGTCCTGCACCACGCGCATCCAGGTGCCGCCCACCTGCTTCTTCCATTCGCGGTTGTAGGAGACGAGCGCGTCCGCCTGCCACGACGTGCCGTCCGCCACCGTGTTGGACAACGAGCCCGTGTTGCGAAGGAAGCGCGCGAAGTCCAGGTGTTGCCCGATGGGCGCCGTGCCCACGCGCGGCTTCGTGCCGGAGATGTACTCGTGGTTGATCCACATCCAGCCGGCCGAGGCCTGCCCGTGGTACCGCGGCGCGCGTCCGTCCTGCGACCAGCCGTCACCAAAGAAGGCGATGTAGTCCACGTTCGCCCCGAAGCGCGCCCCGCCCTTCGCGAAGGCAAGTGGATCCATCCACTTGATGACCGTGGTCGGGTACAGCCCCGGCACCGAACGCACCGTGTCCGTGGACGCGGACGACAGCGGGAACACCAGCGGCGAGGGCAGCCTCCCCGTGACGACCTGCTCCACGCGCGCCTTCACGTACTCCGCCACGTTGGTCGCGCCCGTGCCCAGGTCCCCCCGGAACGTCACGGCGATGACGGACGACAGCGGCGTACCGGACTCCACGCCCGGCGCGCGAGCCGTGGCGCCCGGCCCCGGCTGTCCCTGGACACCACCAGGGCCCGGACCGCCCGGCTCACCCGAGGGCCCCTGGGCGCCGTCCTTTCCGTCCTGACCATCCTGGCCCTTCACGCCGTCCACACCCGCGGGGCCCTGAGCGCCCTCGCAGCCCACCCACGTCGCGGTGCCAAGCAAGAGCATCGCGCCCGTGGCGAGGCTCAACAGATGCGAAGCCATGCAGTGCATCCTCCAGAAGGTGGCGCGCGCTTCGACGCGCGGCGCGAATCCTGAGGAGGCGGCGTGGCGCTGCCTTGAGCAGCGCGTCACTTCTTCATCACGGGCACGCCGGTCGCGCGACAAACGCGCATCACCGGCTCCCGTTGCGTCACGGCGTGATGGGGAGGGTGCTCACGCCCTCGAACTCCGCCGTGCCGCCGCGGACGATGCCGTTCTTCTGGCACCAGCCGCCCGGCACCTCCAGCACGTACTGGCTGGGGATGCCCACCGTGCGGTTCGTCAGCGTGCGCGGCTCCGCGTTCTCGATGATGCCCACGACGCGGCCCTCGGACGTGATGAACAGCATGTCCAGCGGGATGAGCGTGTTGCGCATCCAGAAGCCGCGCACCTCTTCATCCGGGAAGATGAAGAGCATGCCCTGCCCGGCCGGCAGCGACTTGCGCCACATGAGGCCGCGCGTGCGCGACTCGTCCGTGGCGGACACCTCCACCTCCACGCGGTGCACACCTCCGTAGGCATCCTTCAGCCGCACGTGCGCGCGCGGCAGGGTCGGCATCACGTAGTCCTCCGCCGACACGTCCTTGGACCGGGGACGCGCCGGAGCGGGCGCGGCGGGCTTCGGAGGCGCGGCGGGCGCTTCCTGACACGCGCCGCCCGCGAAGGCCAGCGCCGCCAGGACGAACGTGAGGCGCGTCCGCGTCTTCATGACGGGTGCTGGGGATGCAGGGGCTTGTTGAGCAGCTTCTCGGTCAGCTCGGAGCCCAGGCTGTCCGACATGAGCCGCTCGACCAGTGTCTCGAAGTCCACGCGCTGGGACTCGCTGCTGTAGATGAAGCGGATGCCCATGCCGGGCTCCTCCGCGTCGGCCTTGGACCAGACGACTTCGCCCAGCAATTCAAAGGGTGCCTCTCGGTGCGGCACCGTCAGCTTGAAGAGGAAGCGCGTGCCAATGGGCAGCGGCTTCTTCGTCTTGATGAACGTGCCGCCCTTGCTGATGTTCTTCGTGTAGTCAGCGAAGAACGAATTGAGCTTCTTGTAGTCGACCTTCAGCTCGATGGGCGCACGACCGTGGGTGCGCAGTTCGGATCCGCTCTTCTGTTCGGACATGCGGCCGGGGAGTATAGGGGACGCCATGCGGCAAGTCCTCCCCCGTGCCCGTGCACTGTTGGGCCGTCCAGCCGTCCTGGCCACCGTACTGCTGCTCGGCGGTGGGGGGTCGGCCCTTGTCCTCCTCCCCCTCTTCGGGGTCCCCGGCTTCGAGCTGGGCCTGGCCCTGTCCATCGCCATCGGCCTGCTCGGAGGTGGGACAGGCATCGCCGCCGCCGCCCAGGAGCGCCGCATCCTCGCGGGCGCCGCCCCCCTGCCCGCCCGGGTGGAAGCGTCCGCCCTGCCCGGAACCGCCGTGGGCCGCGCCCTGGGGGCCAGCATCGTCCTGAACCTGGGGGTGCTCGTCCCCCCCTTCGTGTGCGCCCTGCTCTTCGCCCGGTTTCGCACCGCGTGCGACCCCTTCGAGCTGGCGGGCTTCTACCCCCTGCTCACCATTCCCTCCGCCCTGGTGGCCTCCGCCGCGGGCGTGCTCCTGGGCTTCGCGACGGCCCGGCCCCGGGGCGCGGCGGGCCTGTACGCCCTGCTCCTCCTCGCCTCACTGGCGGTGACGGTGTGGCCCATCGTCTTCGGGCCGCAGGTGTTCGCCTTCAACATCTTCCTGGGCCACCTGCCCGGCCCGCTCTACGACGAGGCCCTCCAGATGACGGCCGCGCTGGGCTGGTTCCGCCTGGAGACGCTCCTGTGGGTGGGCGTCTTCGCGGGGCTCGCCATCGCGCTGCTGGACGTGCGCACCGGGCGCCTGGCGCTGAAGGGCGCACGCATGGCCGGGCTGCTGGGGCTGGTGCTCCCCTGCGCCCTGGGCATCCTCTGGCTGGAGTCCCGCGCACCACAGCTGGGCCTGCGGATGAGTGATGCGTACCTCTCCGAGCAGCTGGGCGGGGTGCGGGAGACGGAGCACTTCGTCCTGCACTACCCGCGCGGCAAGGCGCGTCAGGACGTGGACCGCATGGCCCGCGACCTGGAGTTCCGCTTCGCCCAGACGTCGGGCTTCCTGGGCGTGGCCCCCACGGAGCGCGTGCGCGTGTGGCTCTACCGCTCCGAGGACGAGAAGCAGCGGCTGGTGGGCGCCGGCCGCACCCAGTTCGCCAAGCCCTGGCGCACGGAGCTGCACATCCAGGACAAGCCCTTCCCCCACTCCACGCTGCACCATGAATTGGCGCACGTGATGGCGGGCCCGGCGGGCTCCGGCTTCTTCCGCGTCACCACCCGGCTGGGCGTGTGGCCGCTGATGGGCGTGATTGAGGGGCTCGCGGTGGCCGCGGACGACCCCGTCCAGGGCGAGCTCACCCTGCACCAGTGGGCCGCGGGCATGCGGCGGCAGGGGCTGGCCCCGGACATGCGCGACCTCATGGGGCCCAAGGGCTTCTACCAGTCCGCTCCGGCGCGCGCGTACACCGTGGCGGGCTCCTTCCTGCGCTACCTGGCGGACACCTACGGCGCGGACCGGCTGCGCGCCGTCTACGCGCACGCGGATTTCAACGAGGCCTATGGCCGGCCCCTGGACGAGCTCGTCACCGAATGGGAGCGCACCCTGGACGCGCTGCCCCTGGACGCGTCCGCGCTCGCGCGGGCCTTCGCCCGCTTCCGCACCGGCAGCCTCTTCACCCGCGCCTGCGCCCGAGAGGTGGCCCGCCTGTCGGACTCCGCCCGCGAATCACTCGCCAGCGACCCGCAGGACGCGTTCGAGCGCTACCAGCGCGCCGCCCGGCTCCAGCCGGAGGAGCCCTCCTACCAGCTGGGCCAGGCCGTGGCCCTGGACGCCCTGGAGCGCGGGCCCGACGCGGCGAAGGTGCTGGCCGCGCTCGCGGACCAGGTGAAGGACCGGCCCGCGCTCGCCGCGGAGGTGGCCGTGGCCCGCGCCGACGTGGCCCTCCGCCTGGAGGACGTGGAGGGTTCGCGCGCGTTCCTCCAGGCCGCGCTCGCGCTGGACCCGGGGCCGGAGCTCACCCGTACCGCCCAGGTGAAGCTGGCCGCGCTGGAGACGCCGTCGCGCCGCGCGCCCATCGAGGCGTACTTCCGCGCGCCGCAGGAGGAGTTGCGGCTGCTGCTGCTGGACCGCGCCCTCCTCGCGGCGCCGCAGGATCCGTGGCTGCACTACCTGATGGGGCGGCGGCTGCACCAGGTGGGGGCCCCGGCGCTCGCGGGCGAGCAGCTCCAGCGCGCCCTTTCGGACACCACCCTCCCGGAGGCCATCCGCCGGGAAGCCACGCGGCTGAAGATTGAAGACGCCTACCTGGCGGGCGACTGCGGCGCCGTGCGGCATGAAGTGGGCGCGCTGCCGGACTACGGGGCCGCCTTCCGGGCGGCGGCCTCCGAGTGGCAGGCCCGATGTGACTTCGAGCAGACGGCCTATCGCGGGCCCCTGGTGCCGCGTCAGGCTTTCCGCTAGACGCGGGCCCCTGCGCAGAGACGATTCACGCATCGACGGAAAGGTGGATGGGGCATGCACTTCGAGAAGACGCAGTACATCCAGGGGACGGTGGACGAGGTGGAGCGCGCGCTGTTGGACGAGCGCTACTTTCCGTACCTCCTCCAGCACCACGGCGTGCTGCTGGAGCTGCAGCCCCAGGAGGTGCGTGTCGACGGTGACCGCGTGCACCGCAAGGTGCGCTACCGCCCCAAGCCCGTCATCTCCTCCGTGGGCCCCAAGAAGGTGTCGCCGGAGTGGTTCGCCTTCATCGAGACGTCCACCTACGACAAGCGCACCAAGCAGCTCTCGTTCACCAACACGCCCACCTCCCACACCATCTCCAAGATGCTGGTGAACACGGGCGTGCTGAAGCTGCGCGACCTGGGCAATGGCCAGACGGAGCGCAAGATGGAGGGCGAGCTGTCGCTCAAGGTGCCCTTCCTGCTCAAGCCCGTGGCGATGATTGCCGAGCCGCTCATCAAGACGGAGGGCCTCAAAATCCTCGACGGCGAGCTGCCCGTGCTCAACCGCTTCATCGCTGAAGTCATCCGCGCCAAATAGTCAAAGCGCACGGAGGGCGGCGGGGCCTGGGAATGGGTTGACACAAATGCGGTTGAACCCATAAGGCCCCGCCATGCACAACCGCTTCCTCGCCCTCTGCGCCGTCTTCTTCCTGGCCGCATGCGCCCCGAAGCGCATCCCCGGCACGGAGCTGGAAGACACCGGTGAAACCCGCGCCATCCTCGCCGTGATGGAGAAGTACCGAGCCGCCCTGGAGGCCCGCGACGCGAAGGCCATCCAGGCGCTGGTGTCCCCGAAGTTCCGCGACGACGCCGGCACCCCCGACGACCCGGCGGACGACCTCACCGCCGCCAACCTCGAGTCCCACCTCCGGGACCTCTTCCAGAAGCTCCAGAACCCCAAGGTGGACTTCAACATCCGCCGCGTGGAGTTCCACGAGGACGAGGACGTCGCGCTCGCCATCTACTACTGGAACGCGTCCTGGCGCATGCCCGGCCTCAACGCCCGGCCCCAGTCGGACTCGGAGCTGGAGCAGATGGTGTTCCAGAAGATCGACGGCGACTGGAAGATCGTCTCCGGCATCTAGCCGCCGGAGCATTCCCCGTCACACGCCCACGAGCGCCCTCAGCCCGTCCGGGCCCATGTCATCCAGGGCCCGCGCGCGGGACAGGTAGGTGCGGAAGTCCTTGGGCGCGAGCTTGTCCGCGCCCAGCGGGGACAGGTGGTAGTCGCGGATGCGGCTGGTGGTGAAGCGCACCGCGCCGTAGAGGGCGTGGCCGTACAGCGCCCGCTTCTCCACGTCCGACAGCGGCCGCGCGTCCTGGTAGCCCCGCAGGAGCGCCTGGCACCGCTCGGGCTGGTACGCCCCCTCGAAGCACCACGCGTTGAGGGTGATGGCCACGTCCAGCGCGTACGCGTCCACGCAGGCCATCTCGAAGTCGAAGAAGGCGCCCACGCGGTCGCCCAGCCACTTCACGTTGTCCAGGAAGAGGTCCGCGTGGATGACGCCCCGGGGCTCCAGTCCCTGGCGCTCGGCTTCCACGCGCGCAAGGTACCGCTCCAGCTCCGCCGCCACCGAGACGAGCTCCGGCTCCGGCCGCTGCGACAGGCCTTCCAGCCAGCCCTTCACCAGGGCGGGGCCGTAGGGGTTCGCGCGCGTGCCTCCGAAGGACTGCGTCACCCGGTGCAGCTTGCCCAGCTCGGCCCCCAGGCGCTCCAGCACCTCCGGCGTGAGGCGGTCGCGGGTGTACTCCTCGCCGGCCAGCCACTTGAAGACGCTGATCCGCCCGCCGTGCAGCTCCAGGAAGGGCGTGGGCCCCGGAGGCACCAGCAGCACCGGCGCGGGGAAGTGCGCGCGGGACAGGTGATCCAAGAGAGATGCCTCGAAGCGCAGGTCGTCCGGCGAGCGCACCGTCGTGTGGCGCACGAAGACGCGGCCCGCGTCCGTCTCCAGCCGGTGGTTGGTGTTGATGGAGCCCTGGGGAATCGGCGTGATGGAGCGCACCGCCCCCAGGCCCCAGACATCCGCCACCTGGGTGAAGGCCTCGGGGGGAAGTGTCGTGTAGACGGCCATGACGTGCCTCCGGGGAGTGCCGCCCCCGCGTGCGTGCTGCCCCCACCCGTTGACACCCCAGGGGGCCGGACCTATCTGTCCATGCCCGTCCTACTTCGCATAACTGTCTGAAAATCTTCAATCTTTGCGCGTGAGGCCACCCCCATGGAAACGTCGGGCCGCGGTGACTGGAAGCGTCGCGAGGGACTCGGCAGCGCCCTGGCCCAGATTGGCGTCGTCGCCGTGCTGCTGGCGGCGGGGGTCGCCTGGTACGTGCACCAGGGACAGGTACGCCAGGAAGTGGACGCCCACCTGCGCACGGCGCGCTCCGCGGTGTTGAAGGGCAACCCCAGCGACCTGGCCATGGCGCAGCAGAACCTGGAGGCCCTCTTCGCGCTCGCGCCGGACTCGCGCGACGCGCGGGCGCTGGCCGCGGACCTCCAGGCGGAGCTGTGGCTCACCCACCACCAGCCCGGCGCGGACGCGAAGGCTCGCGAGCAGCTGGAGCGCGCGGAGGCGCTGGGCTCGCGCTCCGGTGAGCGCTACGGCGCCCGGGCGCTGCTGCTCGTGGGCGCGGGACAGACGGAGGAGGCGCACAAGCTGCTGGAGGAGCTCAAGTCCCAGGGCGCCAACAGCCCCCGGCTGACGCTGGCCCAGGCGCGGCTGCTGCAGAAGGAGGGGCGCCTCTCGGAGGCCCGCCAGGCCTTCGCGCGCGCGGCGGAAGGGGCCTGGAAGGATCCACGCTTCTCCGGGGCCTACGGTGAAGCGCTGCTCGACGAGGGGATGTTCCCCCAGGCGGTGGAGGCCTTCTCGCGCGCCACCACCGCGAACCCGGATCACCTGCTGTCGCGGGTGACGTCCGCCCTGGCGCAGCTGTACGCGGGGCGGCCTCCGGACGGCGTGACGGAGTTGCTGGAGGAGGTGCGCTCGCGCGGCAAGGAGCTGACGCCCGCGCTCCAGGCCCGCGTGGCGGTGGTCCAGGCGGAGGTCTCCCTGGTGAAGGGCGCCCCGGACGAGGCGCTCACCCACGTGGACGCGGCGCTCAAGGCCTGGCCGGAGGACCACTACGCCCTCTTCACCCGCGGCCGTGCGCTCGCGGTGAAGCGCGCCCCGGAGGCCCGCCAGGCCTTCGAGGCGGCGGCGGCGAAGCGGCCCACCGCGCCGCTCTTGACGCTGGAGGGCGCGCGGCTGCTCCAGGCCCAGGGCGACGGCGAGGGCGCGCTGGCCATGCTGGACACCTACGAGAAGACCTTCCGCGAGGTGAAGACGCGGACGGCGGACGGCAAGGAGCTGCCCGCGTTGGACCGGGACGACCGGTACTGGCTCGCGCGCGGCGGCGTGATGGAGGCGGCCGGCCGTCAGGACGACGCGCTCGCGGCCTACGACAAGGCGCTCGCGGCTCGCGGCGTGGGACTGGCGCGGGCGCAGTACGCCAAGGGCGCGCTGCTGCTCGCGCGCAAGGACTTCGACGGCGCGAAGGCGCTGCTCACCGCCGTGGCCCCGGAGACGGGCGCGGGCAGCATGCCGGAGGCGTACGCGGCGCTGGGTGAGCTGCTCTTCGCCCAGGGCGAGTTCGCAGCCGGGTGCCAGCAGCACTACTTCTCACTCGTGCGCGCCCGTGCCCAGGGCGCGCCCGTGGAGCAGCTGGCCACGCGCGCCAACGACATCAAGCAGCGCCTGGAGACCAGCGGCCAGGCCGCCATGGCCAAGGCGTGGCTCACGGAGGCGGGGCCGCTCTTCAACGGCAACGACCCCGCCGCGGTGACGCGCTAGAACAGCTCCGAGGGATCCAACCGGCGCTGCTTCGCCTTCACCACGCGCCACTCGCCATCGTCCTCCTTCTCGAAGGTGCCCTCGATGGAGTAGGCGTTGAGGACGCTGTCCCGGGCCAGGTCCTCCAGCTTGTCCGCCTGTGAGCGGCCGAAGATGAAGCGCGCCTGGAAGTCACCCTGCGTGGGTGACACCTCGTGCACGTCGATGTCGGTGGTGAAGATGCGGACCCACTGACCGCGCAGCACCTGCGCGGTCAGGATGCCGCGCACGTCCTTCTTGCTCCAGCCTTCCGTCGTCTTGAAGCGCTCGGACACGCCCTCCATCACCTCGCCCACGTCCTTGTCCTCCGCCGAGCGCGTCATCGCGATGATGCGCCGGGTGACGGCGTCCTTCACGCCCGGCTCCTCACGCGGCCAGAAGAACAGCACGAGCGCCGCGGCGACCACCGCCGCCATGCCGCTCAACACCCGGGTTCGAGTCAGCACCATCTCAGGCGGCCCCGGTCTCCGGCTCCAGCATCATGTCGTCCGCGTCGATGATTTCGAGCGGGCGCAGCGCTTCGCCAATCTGCTTCAGGCGGCGGTCGGACAGCTGCTCCAGGTACGTGCGGATGTTGGGGAAGGTCGTCACCAGCTCCTGGAAGGCCTCGCGCTTGAGCCACCCCGCCGCCGTCTTGCGTGTCACGGACACCGTGGCCGTGGCCCGCAGGCCCGTGAGGAGTGAAATCTCTCCCGCCACGTCACCCTCGCGCAGCACGCCCAGCGTCACCATGCCGCCCGCCGGGTCCTCCTTCTGCACCGTCAGCTCGCCGGCAAGCACCAGGAAGAGGCCCTGGGAGTACTCGCCCTCCACCAGGACCCTCTCGCCGGGCTGCAGCGCGCGGAAGGTGAAGCGCTGGAAGAACGCGCCCCGCTCCGACTCCGGCAGCTGCTGGAACAGGGGCGAGTTCGCCATCAGGTTGCGCATCATGCGCTGCTGCGCGAAGTCCGCCAGCAGCTGCGGCACCGCCGGGTGGCTCTTCGCCACCGCGTTGAGGTGCTCGCGGCGGATTTCGAAAACCTCCGAGTCCGACACCGCCGTCACCGACGCGGTGGGCGGCGCGCCCGTGAGCAGCGCCAGCTCCCCGAAGATGGAGCCGCCGCCCAGGAAGCCCAGCGTGCGGTCCTCGCCGTCCGTCCTGCGTGTCACCTCCGCCTTGCCGGCGACGATGACGTGCAGGTGATCATCCGGCTCACCCTCGCGGCTGATGACCTCCTCCGGCTTGATGGTGCGCCACACCATGCGCCCCACCAGGTCGAAGAACGCGTCCCGGTCCAGGTCCGCGAACAGCGGCAGGGGCGGACGGCTCTGCGGATCCGCGGTGCCGCCGGTGTCCGGAGCGGCCAGCACTTCAATCGCGCGGTTGGACAGCTCCTCACCAACGAGGCCCATCAGGTCCGTGTCCACCTTGCCGTCGTACAGGTGCTCCGGCGGCAGGGGCGGCGGCACGGCGGCGCGGCCCGGGGCGCTGCGCGCGGCGCGCGAGTGCACGCGGTAGAGCGTATCCTTCAGGCGGCGCTCGTTCGGCGACAGCTCCAGGGCCAGCTTGCACGCGGCCATGGCGCTCAAGAGGTAGTCGCGGCGCAGGAGCCCCTCCGCGCACGCGTGGTACGCGGTGACGGCGCGCTCGCGCTCACCCAGCTCCGCCAGGCACCGGGACGCCAGCATGCGCGAGCGGTGGTCCGCGGGCACGCGGCGAACGGCCTCCGCGAAGACGGCGAGGGCGCGCTCGAACTGGCGCTCCTCGAACAGGTCCATGCCCAGCTCACGCAACGACGACTCGTTCATCCGGTGTCTCCAGACCGCGCACGACGACAGGTGTGACAGGGATACATGAGAGAGGCCGCCCACCCCCATTCCACGGGCGGCGGCCCCCTGGCTCCAGCTAAAGCGCTACGAACCGCCGGCCTTCTGCAGGTCGCTCAGCGCCATCTCCGCCTTGCGCTTCACGTCCGCGCCGTCCGCGGACGCCTCGATGACGATCTTGAACTGCTCCGTCGCCAGGGCGGGGTCGCGGTCGCGCGAGATGTACGCCGACAGGTACAGCTCCTCCACCTTCTTCTGCAGCTCGTCCAGGCCGTCGCGGGCGCGCGAGTCACCCGGGTTGAGGCGCAGCGCCTCGCGGAAGCTGCGGCCCGCCAGCGGGTACTCCTTGCGCTTGAAGGCCGCCTGCCCCGCCGCCACCGACGCGGACGCCAGCTCGTTGTCCAGCGTGTCGCCCAGCGAGCCCGCGAAGCCAATCTGCCGGTACACCTCCACCGCGCGGCGCAGCGGCTTCACGGAGGCCTCCAGCGCGTTGTTCTCGTACTTCTTCTGGCCCTCCTCGAAGGCGGAGCGGAACTGGGGGATGAGCTTCTTCAGGTTGCGCGCGCGAGCCTGGATGTCCGCCTCGTTGCGGTACTTGTCCATCACCCGGTCCACCTCCAGCGACGCGCGCTGGAAGTCCCCGCCGTTGAAGCGGCGCTCCACGTCCTGGAAGGCCTCCGCCACGAACTCCGCGCGGCGCTGCTTGGCGTTCTCCGCGGCCACCGCCTGCCGGATGCCGGCCTGCCGCACGGCCTGCTGCGCCTCCTTGGCCAACTGGTTCTCCAGGTCCGCCAGCTTCTCCTCGTAGAGCGAGCGCGTGCCCTGCGGCAGCTCCGCGATGAGGGTGCGCGCGTCGTCCGGCCGGCGCTCCTTCAGCGCCGCCTCGACCAGGCTCAGCGTGTACGCCTGCTCCTTGACGTCCAGCTCCTCCTCCAGCTTCTTGCGCACCTCGTCCGTGCGCGCCGTGCCCTGCGGCGTGCTGGTCAGCTTCGCGCGCGCGTCCGGGTAGCGGTTCTCCGCCATCAGGTCCCGGGTCGCCTGGAAGGCGTCCATGATGTCCTGGAGCTGCTGGGCCGCCTTGGCCACGCCGTCCACGTCGATGCCCACGCGCAGCTTCTCCGCCTCCTGGGCGAAGCGCACCGCGTCCGGGTAGTCGCCGTCGCGCACCTTGTCGCGCGCTCGCTGCATCAGCTCCTGGGCGCGCGCCTGGCTGGGGTCCACCACCGGCTTGGGCGGCGGCTTGTTCCCACCGGACATGGCCAGGCCCGCGATCAGCATCAGGAGCACCAGGCCACCCACCGCCGCGCCCACCTTCATCTTGAAGGTGATCTTGAAGCCCTCGCGCGCCGTCGAGCGCACCGGACGCGGACGGGGCACGCCCGTCTTGCGCGCCTTCTCGTCGCGCATCAGGTCCGCGAGCTTGTAGTTCGCGTTGGTCTTCTCATCCAGGCGCGGGTCCTTCTTCTCCCTCTTCTCCTCCTTCTTCTCGTCCGACTCGCCGGACTCGGCCTTGGCGCGCATCTCCTTGATGAGCTCGCCCTCGTCCACGAAGCGCAGGCGCGTCTTGCCCACGGAGATTTCGTCCCCGTGCTTCAGGATGCACTCGTCGACCTTCTGGTCGTTCACCTGGGTGCCGGAGATGCCGCCCAGGTCGCGCATCACCACGCCGCTCTCGCCGTAGACGAGCTCCAGGTGACGCCGGGACACCGTCTGGTCGCCCAGGGCGAAGTCGCAGTCCTTGCTGCGCCCCACCACCATGCGCACGCCCTTGAAGCGCTTCTTGCGCCCCTTGTCCGGGCCGTCCAGCACCAGCATCAGCACCGGGGGGCCGGCGCGCGTCGTCTCGGAGTTGTCCTCATCCTCCTCGGCGGGCTCCTCCACTTCCGGACGCACGTCGCCAATGGAGGCCACCCGCGTCTCGCCCGTGCGCGAGCGAACGGGCTCCGCGTCGCCGTACAGCTCCGGGTCTCCCCCGTCCTGGCTGTCCTCGCCGGAGAGCGGCGCGGACCAGTCTTCATCCGGCACGGCGGAGACGCGGCGGGAGCCGCCCCCCGCGGGGGCTTTGGGTCGGCGGTCCGCCGTCGCGCCCCCGGCCGAACGGCCGGTACCCGAACGCGATGACGGTGATGGACGGCGAGGAGGCATGGATGGGTCCAGGTTGAAGCGGCGAACATCTTAGAGCGCCCACCGCACGGTGGGAATGCGCTCCCAGCGTTCCTTTCAGGGAAGACGGGCTCGATCCGGTTCGTTGGCCCGCACGGCGTCCCGTCTCCGATGTAGGTTTCCTCTATTCCCGCTTCCTCAAGAGCCACGAGCCCCTCCATGCCCCGAGCCCTCGCGTCCTCCCGGCG
>NZ_RAWN01000136.1:0-27170 GCF_003668895.1 Corallococcus sp. AB045 | reverse complement strand
AAAAAGCGTGGCCCGCCCCCACGCTCGGAAGGCCCCCTTGGAAAGACAAAGGGCGCGCCCCGGTCCAATGACCGTGACGCGCCCCGTCATCCCCGTCAGGCTCTTGCGAGCCCCTAGAGGATGAGTTCGCTCTAGGCCGATTCCTTCTTCGGCTCGGGTGTCTCCTTGTTGTCCTGCGAGTGCAGGACGACGGGCTCGCTCTTCTTGAGGATGACCTCCTCGGAGATGAGCACCTCGCGGGCCGTCTTGCGGGACGGGATTTCGTACATCACGTCCAGCATGGCCGTCTCCAGGATGGAGCGCAGGCCGCGAGCGCCCGCCTTGCGGCGGATGGCCTCCGACGCGATGGCCTTCAAGGCCCCGTCGGTGAACTTCAGCGACACGCCGTCCAGCTCGAAGAGCTTGCGGTACTGCTTGGTGAGCGCGTTCTTGGGCTCGCCCAGGATGTTCACGAGCGCGCCTTCGTCCAGCTCCTCCAGCGCGGTGATGATGGGCAGACGGCCGATGAACTCCGGAATCATGCCGAACTTGAGCAGGTCCTCCGGCTCCACGTGCTTGAGCAGCTCACTCAAGTTGCGCTGCTTGCGCGATTGGATCTCCGCGCCAAAGCCCAGGCTGCGCCCGCCCAGGCGCCGCTCAATCACCTGCTCCAGGCCGCCGAACGCGCCGCCGCAGATGAAGAGGATGTTGGTGGTGTCCACCTGCAGGAACTCCTGCTGCGGGTGCTTGCGGCCACCCTTGGGCGGGACGTTGGCCACCGTGCCTTCGATGATCTTCAGGAGCGCCTGCTGCACGCCCTCGCCGCTCACGTCGCGGGTGATGGAGGGGTTCTCCGACTTGCGGGCGATCTTGTCGATTTCGTCGATGTAGACGATGCCCCGCTGCGCACGCTCGATGTCGTGGTCCGCAGCCTGGAGCAGGTTGACGATGATGTTCTCCACGTCCTCACCGACGTAGCCGGCCTCCGTGAGGCACGTGGCGTCCGCGATGGTGAAGGGGACGTTGAGGATGCGCGCCAGGGTCTGCGCGAGCAGCGTCTTGCCGGAGCCCGTGGGGCCGAGCAGCAGGATGTTGCTCTTCTGCAGCTCCACATCGTCCATGGCGACCTTGGACTCGATGCGCTTGTAGTGGTTGTGCACCGCCACGGAGAGCGTCTTCTTCGCGCGCTCCTGGCCCACCACGTACTCGTCCAGCACGGCCTTGATTTCAGAGGGCCGGGGGATGCGCAGCTTGGTGTCCTTGGTCTCCTCGCGGTCGATCTCCTCCGCGATGATGTCGTTGCACAGCCCGATGCACTCGTCGCAGATGTAGACCGTCGGGCCCGCGATGAGCTTCTTCACCTCCTTCTGCGACTTTCCGCAGAAGGAGCAGCAGAGGGTCTGGTTGTCTCGCTTCTCCACGTTCTTACCCGCCATGAAATCCCTCGCTGCGCCTGAAAGGCCCCAACCCGCTTCGCGTCCGGTCCCCTGCCCCCACCAATCTAGTCAGCCCCCATCCGGAACGTCCACGCACCTTCCGGGTACTTAACAAGGGGAAAATAGCGGTGACGGGAGAAACGCGAAGGCCGGAGGCGTGGGAGAAGATTCCCAGCACCCCCGGCCGCCGACCGGGTGCCTGACGCCCCGGTCTGTTCGGATGTCAGTGTGTCTACTTCTTCTCTTCCGGCTTCACCCCGACGACCTTCCGGGGGTCCTGGATGGAGTCGATGATGCCGTACGCCTTCGCCTCCGTGGCGCCCATGAAGTAGTCGCGGTCCGTGTCCTTCTCCACGCGCTCGATCGTCTGGCCGGTGTGCTTGACGATGAGCTCGTTGAGCTTGGCCTTCATGCGAAGGATTTCACGGGCCTGGATTTCGATGTCCGTCGCCTGGCCGCGCGCGCCGCCCAGCGGCTGGTGGATCATGATGCGGCTGGAGGGCAGCGAGTAGCGCTTGCCCTTCGCGCCGGCGAGCAGCAGCACGGCGCCCATGGAGGCCGCCTGCCCCACGCAGATGGTGGAGACGGGCGCCTTGACGTACTGCATCGTGTCGTAGATGGCCAAACCGGCCGTCACCGAGCCACCGGGCGAGTTGATGTAGAGGTTGATGTCCTTGTCCGGGTCTTCGGACTCCAGGAACAGGAGCTGGGCGACGATGGCGTTGGCCACGTCATCGTCGATCTCCGTTCCCAGCATGACGATGCGGTCCTTCAGGAGCCGGCTGTAGATGTCGTACGAGCGCTCACCCCGGTGGGTCTGCTCGATGACGTAGGGGACGGGCATGAAGGGCATGTCGGATGGACCTCTAGAAGGAACTCAGAAGGCTTGAGGAAAAGACCTCAAGAATACTTCGCCCGGCCCTTGAGGAATTCAATCGTCTTTTCCTCACGGAGTCGCAGAGACAACCCAAGGCGCTCGTCCGGGCCCTTGAAGTACTTCTTCACCTGGGCGACCGGCTGGTTGGCCTCGATGGCCAGGTCCTCGATGCGCTTCTCCACGTCCTCGTCGGACGCCTGGATGTTCTGCTGCTGGGCAATGGCCTCGAAGAGCAGCGTGCCCTTCACCTCCAGGGTGGCCTTCTCCCGCATCTCGTCGCGCAGGCGGTTGAAGTCCAGGCCCAGCTGGCGCGGGTCGATGCCCTGGCGCTGCATCTGGCGGAAGGCGCCCTCCATCATGGAGTCGATGGCGCGCTCCACCATGGCGCGGGGCACGTCGAACGGGTTCTTCTCCAGGAGCGCCTTGATGAGCCCGTCGCGCTCGTCCACGGTGGCCTGGTTCTTCTTGGCCTTCTCCAGGTCCGAGCGAACCTTGGCGCGCAGTTCGTCCGCCGTCTGCGCGACGCCCGTCTGCTTGGCGAAGTCGTCGTTGAGCTCCGGCACCACCGCCTTCTTCAGCTCCTTGACGGTGATGTGGAAGACGGCCGTCTTCCCGCGGACCTCTTCGGCCTGGTAGTCCTGGGAGAAGGTGTACTCCACGTCCTTGGACTCGCCGACCTTCACGCCCGCCAGCTGCGGGATGTTGCCCTGGATGAGGTCGCCGTCCTGCACGCGCACGCCAATGCCGTCCGCCTTGCTGCCGGGGAACGCATTGCCGTCCACCTTCGCCTCGAAGTCGATGGTGACCTGGTCGTCCTGGGCCGCGGTGTCGCGGTCGGTGACGGGCTCGATGCGGCCCAGGTTCTGGCGCATGTTCTCAATCTGCTGGTTCACCGCGTCGTCCGCGACGGCGGTGTCCACCTTCGTCAGGGACAGGCCCTCGAAGTCCTTGGCCTCCACCTTCGGCTTCACCTCGACGCGGGCCTCGAAGCTGAAGGGGGCGCCGGGCTTGAGGCCGGAGTTGGTGACCTGGGGGGAGGCCACGGCCTCCACCTTGTGCTCGCGCACGGCGTCCAGGTAGGCGCGCTGCACGACGCGCTGGATGACGTCGTCCTCCACCTGCTCGCGGTACTTCTGCTCGAGGATGCGGCGGGGAACCTTGCCCTGACGGAAGCCGGGCATCTTCACCTGGCCGCTGAGCGCGGTGTACGCGCGGTTGAGCTCCTCAACGACGCGGGCGGAGTCGACCTCGATGGAGAGCTTCTTCTCGATGGGAGAGAGCTCTTCGACCTGGACCTTCATGCGGGCCTCGCTCGCCGCCTCCACGGGCTGTACGTCCCGGGGCGGCAACCGGAAAGTGGGACGTGCGGCTTTAGGGGATAGGCACGAACGGGTCAACGCGAAATGGGCGAGGAGGGACTCGAACCCTCACACCTTGCGGTACCAGATCCTAAGTCTGGCGCGTCTACCAGTTTCGCCACCCGCCCGACGCGTCGTGCGACCGTCCTACCGCGAAACGTCCGTGGGGGACAGGGCCTTTCCGGCGCGCGCTTCCCGGTGAGGGAGTGCCGGAAAAGACACAGGGCCCCTTCCGTTTCCAGAAGGGGCCCTGCGAGTGAGAGCGGAGGGAATCGAACCCACAACCTATGGATTAAGAGTCCATTGCTCTGCCAATTGAGCTACGCTCCCGGCTTTGCGTTCGGCCGCGTTGGCTGCGCGACGTCCGAGGTGGCGCGGTGAATACCGGTCGCCGCCCGCCCTGTCAAAACGTTTTTGCACCCCCCTTTCATTCTCCGCGTTGGAACCGGATGCCTGGCGTGCGGCCGTCCGTCCCCGCGTCCGGGAAGCGATGCGAAGGGGCGGCCCGGCTCGCATGTTGATCCACGCCGCGATTCGCGCTGCAGGCCTGTAGCAGGGTCCCCTCCGGGCCCCTGCCTCGCCGGTCGTGCGCCGTGTTCCCGCGGCAACCATGTGGGCGGGCGAGGGTCGTCCGCCTTTTCGAGCGGTGCTGGAGACACAGTGATGGATGCGAATGTGAAGGCGGAAGGAACGACGTCGCCGCAGGGCGCGGCCTGGAACCGGGAGCGGGTGGACCTGGTGAAGCGGACCATCTGCCCCCGGGGAATCAGCGAGGACGAGTTCGCCCTCTTCATCGAGCAGTGCAAGCGCAGCGGGTTGGATCCGCTCCTCAAGGAAGCGTTCTGCGTGGCGCGCCGCCAGAACGTGGGCAACCGCGAGCGGCCCAACTGGGTGACGAAGTACGAGTTCCAGCCTTCCGAGGCGGGCATGCTCGCCCGGGCGGAGCGCTTTCCGGACTTCAAGGGCATCCAGGCGAGCGCGGTGTTCGCCGAGGACGAAATCGTCGTGGACCAGGGCAAGGGCGAGGTGGTGCACCGCTTCAACCCGGCCAAGCGCAAGGGCGCCCTGGTGGGTGCCTGGTCGCGCGTGGTGCGCGAGGGGAAGCTGCCGGTCGTCGTGTGGCTGGACTTCTCCGGCTACGTCCAGCAGACGCCGCTGTGGGCCAAGATTCCCACGACGATGATCGAGAAGTGCGCGCGCGTGGCGGCGCTGCGCAAGGCGTACCCGGAGGCCTTCGGCGGACTGTACGTGCGCGAGGAGATGCCGGCCGAGGAGTACGACGCGCACGACGAGCCCGCGCCCGCCTCCGGTTCCTACGAGGTGCTGGGCTCGAAGCCGGGCCCGGTGAAGGCGTCCTTCCCCACCCTGGCCCCCGCCCCCGCGGAGGCCGCCAAGGCGGCGCGTGCGCCGGAGAAGGAGGAGCCCCGGCTGGACGTGGACGTGCCATTGGCGCCGGCCAAGACGGTGGCGGCGGTGCCCGTGGCCCAGACGCCCGAGCGTCCGAAGGCGAGCGCGGTGGTGGTGGCGTTCGGCCCCTACAAGGGCAAGACGGCGTCCGAGCTGTCCGACGACGAGCTGAGCGAGACCATCGACCTGGCGCACGAGAAGCTGATGGAGCAGCCCCGGGCCAAGTGGGCGAAGGCCATGCGCGAGAACCTCACCGCGCTGGAGGCTGAGACGGAGCTGCGCTGCCAGGTGCCATCCGCCAAGGACCGCGCCGGGACGAACCCGGAGGCCTGAACTCCCGCGTGACCGCGAAATGAACAACGCCCGCGTCCCGGAAGAGGGGCGCGGGCGTTTCGCTTTCAGGCCACGAGGGAGCTGGGAAAGGGAGTTGCGCCCAGAGGGACTTGAACCCCCAACCCTCGGCTTCGAAGGCCGATGCTCTATCCAGTTGAGCTATAGGCGCGGGCGAAGCGAGAGAAGAAGGGCGAATGACCGGGATCGAACCGGCAACCTCCGGAGTCACAGTCCGGCGCTCTAACCAATTGAGCTACATTCGCCGTCACTTCACACATCACGGCTTTAAAGGCGGCGGTCTCCTACCGTGGAAACCGAGGCTGTTCAAGGCCCAAAACCAACTGCCAGCAGATTTGCGCCCCAGGCAGGGCTCGAACCTGCGACCCCCGACTTAGAAGGTCGGTGCTCTATCCAGCTGAGCTACTGGAGCTGGTCGACAACAACGCTGCTGATACCCACGGCACTTCAAGTCGGGGCGAGAGGATTCGAACCTCCGACCCCCTGCGCCCAAGGCAGGTGCGCTACCAGGCTGCGCTACGCCCCGAGAAGTGCTGCATTCTTCGCCTAACGCGGACGGACGCGCAAGCTTGCTGTTCCTGACGCCCGCCCGGCCGGTCAAAGCGCCAACAGATGGCGCCGCATCAGCTGGAAGGCCCGGGCCCGGTGCGACACCCGCGACTTCTCCTCCGGCGCCAGCTCCGCCATGGAGCGCCCACCCTCCCCCTCCACCTGGAACACGGGGTCGTAGCCGAAGCCGTTCGTGCCCTTCGGCGCCCGCAGGATGCCACCCTCGCAGCGGCCCACCTCCACCCGCGGGGCGTCCCCCTTCCCCGTCACCAGCGCCAGGGCGCAGCGGAAGGAGGCGGTGCGCTTTTCATCCGGCACGTCCTCCAGGTCCACGAGCAGCTTCTCGTACCGGGCCTTGTCGTCCCCCGGCGCGTACCGGGCGGAGAGCACGCCGGGCCGCCCGTCCAGCGCGTCCACGCACAGCCCGGAGTCGTCCGCCAGCGCGGGCAGCCCGGTGGCCTCCGAGTACTCGCGGGCCTTCTTCACCGCGTTCTCCTCGAAGGTGGCGCCGTCCTCCACCGGCTCGGGCACGGGGGGCAGGTCCTTGAGGGACACCACCTCCACCGCGTCGCCCACGAGCGCGCGCAGCTCGCGCAGCTTGCCGGCGTTGCCGGTGGCGAAGAGCAGCCGGGGCTTCATCCCAGCACCTTCGCCTGCGCGGCGGCGAGCTGCTGGATGGCGGCCAGCCCCCCGTCCAGCATCGCGTCCATCGACTTGCGGTCGAAGAGCTTGTGCTCGGCGGTGCCCTGCACCTCCACGATGCGGCCGTCGCCCGTGGCCACGAGGTTCAGGTCCACCTCCGCGGTGGAGTCCTCGTCGTAGTCCAGGTCCACACGCACTTCGCCGTTCACCACGCCCACGGACACCGCGGCCAGCGGGGTGAGGCCCTTCAGGATGCCCGGCTTGTTGAGCGAGCGCATGGCCAGCACCAGCGCCACGTACGCGCCGGTGATGGACGCGGTGCGCGTACCGCCGTCCGCCTGGATGACGTCACAGTCCAGCGTGAAGGTGCGCACGCCCAGCGCCTGCAGGTCCACCGACGCGCGCAGGGCGCGGCCGATGAGCCGCTGAATTTCCATGGTGCGGCCGGACTGCTTGCCCTTGGCGGCCTCGCGCGAGCCGCGGGTGTGCGTGGCGCGCGGGAGCATGCCGTACTCGGCCGTCACCCAGCCGCTGCCCTTGCCCATCAGGTGCGGCGGGACGCGGTCCTCCACCGAGCAGGTGACGAGCACCTTGGTGTGGCCGAACTCCACCTGGACGGAGCCCTCCGCGTAGCGGTTGACGTTGGGCGTGAGGGTGACAGGCCGGAGGTCCAGCGCACCACGGTTGAACGAACGCACGAGGAAAGGCTCCTGACAGGGAGGGACAGGCGAAGCCCCCACGCTTTATCAGGGCGCGGTGGATCCAGCCACCGGTTGCGAGGGCGAGGAGTCCCGCCGGCGCGTCTCCCGCAGGAAGGCCAACACCCCGTCCGCGATGGCCTCCGCCAGCGTCTCCTGGTACGCGGCCTTCCCCAGCCGCGCGCCCTCCTGCGGATGGGAGATGAAGCCCACTTCAATCAGCACCGCCGGTGCCTCCACGCCCGTGAGGACGAAGAAGGGCGCCTGCTGAACACCCCGGTCCGCCGCACCGCTCTTGGAAACGAGGCGCGGGTGGATGGCGTAGGCCAGCCGGGACGCATCCGTGTGCGCCTCCGTGCGCGCCAGGTCATCCAGGATGAAGGCCAGCGTGGAGTGTCCACGCGCCGCACGGGCCGTGGGTGCTTCCGCGTTCTCTCGGTCCGCCACCGCGCGCGCCGCCTCACCGGAGGCGTTGGCGGAGAGGAAGTACGTCTCGATGCCCTCGGTGCGCTCACGCAGCCGCTTCGTGGGCATGGAGTTGGCGTGGATGGAGAGGAAGAGGTCCGGCCGCTGGATGTTGGAGAACTCCACCCGCTCCGACAGCGCCATCAGCGTGTCGCGGTCGCGCGTGAGGAACACCTCGCTGCCCGCGGCCTCCAGCTTCTCGCGCAGGCGCTGGGCAATCTGGAGCGCGACCTCCTTCTCCCAGAGCTCGCCGGGCCCCTTCGCGCCCTCCTTCGCCCCGCCATGTCCCGGGTCGATGACGATGCGCGCGCCGCGCTCCCCTGCTCCGGCGAGGACCGGCAGGAGGCACGCGAGCATCAAGAGACAGAGGGGGGAGCGGCGCGGCGACATTCGCGCCGCGATGTTAGCGGAGGCCCGGCCCGGAGGCGAAATCCGCTCCCGGGCGAGTGTGCTTCAGCCGATGACGTCGATGCCGGGGCGGCCCGCCTGCACTTCGCCGATGAGGGCCGCGTCCACGCCCGCCTTCTCCAGCGCCTGGATGGCCTTGAGCGCGTGGCGCGCGGGCACGCTGGCCAGGAGGCCACCGTTGGTCTGCGCATCCGCGAGCAGCCACTGGATGTGCTCCGGCAGCCCCTCCGGGAACGTCACCTGCTTCTTCACGTGGGCGAGGTTCGTCTTCGTGCCGCCTGGAATCACGCCCGCCTCCGCCAGCGCGGGCACCTCCGCGATGAGCGGGATGCGCTCCAGGTCCACCGCCGCGCGCGTCTTCGCGCCGTTCATCATCTCCAGCAGGTGGCCCAAAAGGCCGAAGCCCGTCACGTCCGTGAGCGCGTTCACCTTGAAGGCGCCCGACGCGAACACCTCACCGGCCGCCTTGTTGAGCGTGGCCATCTGCGCCGTCACGCGCTTCATCAGCGCCTTGGACGCGAGGCCCCGCTTGATGGCGGTGGTGGCGATGCCCGTGCCCACGGGCTTGGTGAGCAGCAGCACGTCCCCCGGCTTCGCGCCCGCGTTGGTGAGCACCTTCTTCGGGTGCACCACGCCGGTGACGGCCATGCCGAACTTGGGCTCCGGGTCGCGGATGCTGTGGCCGCCCAGGATGGGGATGCCCGCCTCGTCCGCCTTGGACTGGCCGCCCGCCAGGATCTTCTGCAGCGTCTTGAGCGGCAGTTCGTCCGGGAAGCACACCAGGTTGAGCGCGAACAGCGGCTTCGCGCCCATGGCCCAGATGTCCGACAGCGCGTTGGCCGCGGCGATGGCGCCGAACTGGAACGGGTCGTCCACGAGCGGCGGAAAGAAGTCCACCGTCTCCACCACGGCCATGCCCGGCGCCACCTGGTACACGGCGGCGTCGTCGTTCGTGTTGAAGCCCACCAGGGCCCGGGGGTGGGACACCGCCCCCTTGAGCCCGCCCAGGACCGTGGCCAGGTCCCCTGCCTTGAGTTTCGCCGCGCAGCCCGCGCAGTGGCTCATCTCCGTGAGGCGCTTCTTCGGCGCCACCGGCTTCTTGCCCGCCATGGTGTTCCCGCCCTACTCCGCGCGCACGTAGTCGCGCTTCATGAGCTGCACCACCGTCTCGGCGGTGAGCACGTCGTCGCCGTCCGAGTGGTCCAGCACGCCGCCCAGCGAGCCGTGGTTGTGGATCAGTTGCAGCACGTCCAGGTGCTCCGGCGTCAGTTCCTTCAAGGGCGCCGTCAGCGGCTGCGCGATGCGCAGCGCCGTGGCCATGGGCGGCAGGTTCGGCTGCAGGCGCTTGAACTCGTCCAGCTGCCGCAGGGCGTCCATCAGGAGCGCTTCGGTGGAGGAGTCCAGCTCCACCATGAACTCCTGCGAGTCCGCCGGGCGCAGCTCGAAGTCACCCTCTTCCCAGGTGACGATGCGGTTGAAGCTCTTCTGCGGGCCCAGGTTGTGGTTGTCGTCGATGACCGCGTAGTACACGCGGCCCTGGCGCAGGTAGATGCGGCCCTCGTGGGCGTTGTTGACCACGAGCACGCCGTTCTTCTTGGACGTGTGGAAGAGCTGGAGCAGGTCCGGGAGGGGAATCTCTTCAATCTTCCCCGTCATGGAGCTGGCCTTGGTGGTCCGCGCGGCCTGGGCGGCGGCGGCCTCCTCCAGCTTCTGCTTCACGACGCTCTCGTCCACCGGGGCGCTCTCCGCGCCCTGGTGCACGAGCTTGAGGATGGAGGTCCCGATGAGGATGCGGTCCCCCTCCTTCAGCTTGGCCTGCTTGACCTTCTCGCCGTTGACGAAGGTGCCGTTGGTGGACCCCAGGTCCTCGATGGTGATGGCTCCGTCGGAGAACAGGATCTTCGCGTGCTTGCGCGAGACCATGTCCTCCACCAGCACCATGTCCAACTCGCTCGACCGTCCGACGACGATCTGCTTGTTGGCCTTCAGCGGGAACTCACCGCCCTGGTACTTCCCGGAGATGAACTTGAGGGCAAAGGACTTCGCCGTACCGCCAGGAGTGCTCACGGTGCCGCGACCTCGATGATGGAAGTTGCCATGGTGCTCAACCCGTCACTTCCGCCTTCCCCGGGTCCTTCACCAGGTTGAGGTACATCTGCGCGCTCTTGTTGCCGGGGCTGCGCACGAGCACGTCTTCCCAGACCTTCACCGCCTCGTCACGGCGTCCCGCCGAGTACAGGGCGATTCCATAGTTGATCCGTCCAGGAATGTACGACGGATTCTGCGCGATGACCTGTTCGTACTCCGCCAGGGCCGCCGCATTGTCGCCGGCGTCGCGGAGGGCGTTGCCCAGCTTCAGCCGGATGTCCACGAACTCCGGGAAGTGGGCCAGCGCGCGGCGGTACTCTTCGATGGCCTTGGCCCACACACCGCTGGAGGCGAACACGTCGCCGATGTCGGCGTACATGTTGGCCACCTTCTTCATGACGTAGGGGTCCAGCTCGCCGGGGGCGCCCTTCTGGCGGGACAAGGCGGCCTGGTAGACCTCCTTCGCCTCCGCGTACTTCCCCATGTCGTTGTAGATGACCGCCAGGTTGAGCGCGGCCTCGGTGTACGCGGGGTTGAGCCGCAGCGCGGACTCAAAGGCCCGCTGCGCCCGGGCGAACTGGCCCTGGTCGTGGTAGATGATGCCGAGCATGTTGTAGACGTCGGCGAAGGTCGGATTCTGCTCGACCACCTTCGTCAAGAACTGCTCGGCCTGGGCGTACTGCTTCTTCTCGAAGGAGCCGCGCCCGAGGGTCAGTAGTTGCTTGAGGGCTTCGTCCATGACTCGGCCCGCGCGGGCCCCTGCCTCCTCGGGAAGCCTACATCAGCCCGGGCGAAAACAAGAATTGATCGCCCTCGCGCACGAGCAAAAGCGGTCGCTCGCCCCGGGTATCCACCGGCCGGGCCGGAAGGTCTCCCTCCACCCGGAAGTGCTCCGTCACCGTCACCTCGTCCCGCTCCAATCGTGCGTACCACGCCTGGACCGTCAGCCTCCGTTTGCTCAAGGGGGCCACTTCCGCCCACGTCTGCCCTGCCCCGCCATCCCCTCCCGGGCCCGCCAGCCGTGACAGCGCCTCCGGCCGGCCCTCCGCCAGGGCCCGCCGCCGCGCCTCCAGCGCCGCCACCGCCGCCACCAGCCGGGGCGCTACCGAGGATTCGGGCTTCCACCGGCCGGACGCGCGGGTGAAGGGAACCACCTCCACGCCCGCGGTGCTGACCGTGGTGGCGCCCAGCACACCCTCGAAGTCCAGCGTGGCGAAGGCCTCCGCGCGCTGGCCATCCGGCGCCACCGAGACGGAGATGCGGGCGTACTGGAGCTTCCGCGAGATGAGCGGAGCCTGGGCACCGGGCACGGGCAGGGACACACCGTCGTGCTCGGCTTCCTTCAGCGTGGTGATGATCTCTGCTTCCGGCCCGGCCACGGCGCCCAGCAGGCGCGAGCCCAGGAACAGGAGGACGCAGGCGGCGGCGAGCACGGCGATGCCAATGCCTCCCAGCCGGCCCCAGTCCTCCGAGCGCCTCACGAGCCCAGCATCTTCTGGGCACGCTGGGCGGCGGGCGTGCCCGGCAGGCGCTTGAGGACTTCCCGCAGCGTGTTCTGCGCGCGCTCCGTGTCGTTGAGCTTCACGTACGCGTTGTGGAGGTCGAAGAGGGCCTCCTCCTCCAGCGGCGTGCCCGGGTAGTCCTTGAGCAGCCCCTCCAGGCGCTGGGCCACGGCCTTCCAGCGCTCGCGCTTCGCGTAGAAGGACGCGACGTACAGCTCATGGCGCGCCAGGCGCTGGCGGGCGTCATCCCGGTGCGCCGTGGCTTCCTTCACGTACTGCGAATCCGGGTACTCGCGCAGGAAGACGCTCATGGCCCGGAGCGCGTCGTACATGGGCTTCTGCTCCTTCTCGTAGGAAGGCGGCAGGGCGAAGAACTCCGAGGGGAACTCCTCCACGTAGGAGAGGGCCGCGCGGTAGGCGGCGTAGTCCACCTTGGGGTGCGTGGGGTGCAGTCGCATGAAGGAGTCGAACTTCTCGCGCGCCTCCGGGAACATCTCCCGGGCGAAGTCCAGGTCCGCCAGCTTCAGCTCCGCCTCGCGGGCGGCCTCCAGGTAGGGAAACTTGGTGCGGACGTGGTCGAAGTACTTCTCCGCCTTGAAGTAGTCCTTGTCCTCCAGCGCGGCCTCGCCCAGCGCCAGGTTCTCCGCGGCCATGGTGGCGTAGTCAGGCTCGCCCGCGGGCCCCGCGGAGAGGGCGGCACAGGCGGACAACATCAGGGCGGACAGGACGAGGACGACGGAGCGCATCACGCCCCCAAACTATTCGTCCTGCCCGGAGGGGTCCAGCGAAGGTTCTCCCACCAGCCGGGTCACGATGTCCGGCGCGAAACCCCGGCTGAGCAGGAGCCGCCCTGCCCGTGCCTGCTCCTTCGCGTCCAGCGGGCGGCCGGCCAGGCGCCGGCGCTCCAGCACCTGCCGGGCGGCCTCCAGCGCGTCGAAGCCCACCGCGTCCTTCGCCTCCGACAGCGCCCGCCGCGCCTCCGTGCCCTCCAGCCCGTGGGCCTGGAGCCGTTGGAGCACGGCGCGCGGGCCCAGCCTGCCCCTGCCCAGCAGGGCCTGGGCGCGTTCACGCGCGAACTTCGCGTCGTCCAGGTAGCCCCATTCCGAGAGGCGGGCGAGCACCGCGCCGCGGACGGAGTCGGGGTAGCCCTTGCGCTCCAGGGCGAGCGTCAATTCATGACGGCTGCGGCCGCGCGCCTTGAGCAGGCGAAGGCAGGCATCGGTGGCGCGCTGGACAGCCTCGGGGCCTTCGGGCTCGTCAACCATCGCGGAGTCCCTACCATGTGGTAACAGGCCTTCGCCATGCACCCCATCCTCGCCCGCTTCCTCACCGCAGACGCCGCCAGGGAAACGCTCCGCAAGGAGAAGGCGGGTGAACCGCTGACTCCGGAGGAGCAGCACTTCGTGGCCGCCGCGGACGCCAACCCCAAGCAGAAGGCCATGCTGCTGGGCGTGAGCGGACGCGCGCTGTCCTCCGATGCCCAGGCCGCGCTGGTGCTGCTGGCCGCGCACGCCGCCGCCCGCGCGCTCACGCAGGACGAGTCCCTGTCCGCCGCGACGCAGAAGGCGCGCGAGGCGCTGAAGGAAGAAGGCGCGAGCGACGAAGAGTCGGACGCGTTCCTCGCGTCCATCCTGCTGGAGGAGGCCTTCGGCTACGAGCAGGAGGTGGACAACTTCGACTCGGACTACGTGAAGGAGTCCCTGGGCGAAGTGCCCGCCCTGGCCGCGCTGTCCAAGGAGTCCGTGGACGCGCTGTTCCTCGCGTTCGCCAAGGCCGCGCCCAACGACGCGGACCGCAAGGCGCGCGAGCACATGGCGCGGGCGCTGTTCGACATCGCCTGGGCGGAGGGCCCCACGTCCATCAACCCGGAGCACCTGGAGACGCTGCTCGACAACGAGGTCGTCCAGGAGTCCGACGAGGCGCAGGACGCGCGCGTGCGCGCCACCGTGTCGCTGCTCCAGACGCTGGCGCACCAGGGGCTCATCGGCCCCATGCGCCTCACCCGGCTGCGCGCGCAGCTGGGGGACGACGACGCCTGAGCGGCGCCCTCCCCCTTCGCGCAGGGATTCCTAGAAGCGTTCGATCTGGAAGTCGTCGTCGCCCCCGGCCGCCGGAGCAGGCGCGGCCACCGGGGCGGGCGTGGGCGGACGGGCCGCCACCTGCGGAGGCAGCGGCCGGCCCTGGACGACTCCGGGCGGCGGAGTGGCGGGACGCTGCGCCGCGACGCCGGGCGGAGGAGTCATGGGCCGGGCGGCCATGGGCGCTCCGGGACGCGGGGCCTGGGGCACCGGAGCGGGCGTGGGCGCCACCGGGGCCGCCTGGATGGGCGCGCCCTTCTGCGCGAACGACTGCGAGCCCGGGATGGGCCGCTCCTCGCCGGCCTGGGCGTCGAAGGCGTCCCACTTCGAGTCGGACGTGCCGCTGATGCCGGAGAAGCGCAGCGCGAAGTCGTCCGGGTTGCTGGCCTGGCGGTGGGCCTCTTCGTAGGTGACCAGGCCGTTGCGCACCAGGCTCATCAGCGACTGGTCGAACGTCTGCATCCCGTAGGAGTCCGTGCCCTGCGAGATGGCGTCGTGGATCTCCTTCGTGCGGTCCTTGTCCTCAATCAGCTCGCGCACGCGCGCGGTGACACGCAGCACCTCCACCGCCGCCACACGGCCCTTGCCGTCCGCGCGCGGCACCAGGCGCTGGCTGACCACGCCGCGCAGCACGCTGGAGAGCTGCAGGCGCACCTGCTTCTGCTGGTGCGGGGGGAACGCGGACACGATGCGGTTGATGGTCTCCGTGGCGTCCAGCGTGTGCAGCGTGGACATCACCAGGTGGCCCGTCTCCGCGGCGTGGAGCGCCGTTTCGATGGTCTCGTGGTCGCGCATTTCGCCCACCAGGATGACGTCCGGGTCCTGGCGCAGCGCGGACTTCAAGGCCTGCGAGAAGCTCATCGTGTCCACACCCACTTCGCGCTGGTTCACGATGGAGCGCTTGTCGCGGATGAGGAACTCGATGGGGTCCTCGATGGTCATGATGTGGTTGGTTTCGTTGGAGTTGATGTAGTCGATCATCGCCGCCAACGTGGTGGACTTGCCGGAGCCCGTGGTGCCCGTCACCAGCACCAGGCCGCGCTCCTCGCCACACACCTTCTCCAGCACCGTGGGCAACAGCAGGTCCTTCATCGTCATCACCTTGAAGGGGATGACGCGGAGCACGGCGCCCACCGTGCCGCGCTGCTGGAAGACGTTCACGCGGAAGCGGCCCAGGCCCGGCACGCCGTAGGCCAGGTCCACCTCGTTGCTGACCTTGAACTTCTCCTTCTGGAACTCGTTCATGATGCCGAACGCCATGCGCGCCACCTCTTCCGGGGGCAGGCGGCGGCCGTCCTTGAGCGGCACCAGCGAACCATCCACGCGGAACATGGGCGGCAGGCCCGCCTTCAGGTGGATGTCGGAGGCTCCGCCGCGCAGGGCGATCTGCAGGATTTCGTTGAGTTCCATGAGGGTGCCGGGATGGTAGCAGAACGCCCGCGCGCACCGCGACGGGGCGACGCCCACCCGCTTGCCCGCAAAGCACGACGGCGGAGGCTTCCCGAAGGAAACCCCCGCCGACGAACGGCCGGACAGCTGGCCGACAAGCGTGATTAGCGCTTGGAGAACTGGAACCGACGACGGGCGCCGGGCTGGCCGTACTTCTTGCGCTCGACCGCGCGGGCGTCGCGGGTGAGGAAGCCGGCCTTCTTCAGCGCCGGACGGAACTCCGGGTTGAAGGCGCACAGCGCGCGCGCGATGCCGTGACGGATGGCACCGGCCTGGCCAGAGAGGCCGCCGCCGCGCACGTTGACCGTGACGTCGAGCTTGCCCTTCTGCTCCAGGATCTCCAGCGGCTGGTTGAGCACCATCTTCGACGTCTCACGGCCGAAGTACTCGTTGATGTCGCGGCCGTTGATGACGACAGCGCCGTTGCCAGGACGCACCCAGACGCGAGCGGTGGCCTCCTTGCGGCGGCCCGTGGCGTAGAAACCGAGTTCAGGATTGATCGCCATGGTTGTTCTTACGCCTCGACCTTGAACGCCACCGGCTTCTGCGCGGTGTGCGGATGGGTGTCACCAGCATACACCTTGAGCTTCGTCATCATCTGACGGCCCAGGGCATTGCGGGGCAGCATGCGGCGCACGGCGTTGAGGATGATGTCCTCAGGGTGACGCTGGCGCAGCTTCTGGAGGTTGGTGATCTTCAGGGCACCCGGGAAACCGGCGTACGGGTGACGGTAGTACTGCTTGTCCGTCTCCTTCGTACCCGTCACCTTCACCTTCTCGGCGTTGATGACGATGACGTGGTCACCCGTGTCGATGGACGGGGTGTACGTCGGCTTGTGCTTGCCCTTCAGGAGGGTGGCGATCTGACTGGCGGCGCGACCAAGCACCTTGTCGGACACGTCAATGACGTGCCACTGGCGCTTGATGTCCCCAGCCTTGGCGCTGTAGGTCTTCTGCGACATTTCGTGCACTCCAGACTTCGGCGCGGCGCCCAGGTGCATGCCAGGGGCCGCGTGCTCGTGCGTAACCAACCGCGGGTCCTCCGTCCAAAACTCCGACAGAAGCCCGGAAAGGCTGACCCTCCTAGTAGGACGGCGGGATCAAGTCAAGGTTGGGCGTACGGGGGACCCCTCAGGGCGCCCGGCCAGGGGTGCCCGGGCCTGGTCCCCCGGCGGCGGGCTTCTTGAAGCGCTCCTTCAGGCTCGCGAAGAAGTTCTTCTCCTTCTCGTCCGGCGGTCCCTGACGCGGCGCGTCCATGTCCACGATCTCGAAGGCGTCCGGGGGCAGGTCCTCCAGGAAGCGCGAGGGCGTGCGGGGGACCTCCTTGCCGCGCTTCACGCGCACGGTGGAGCGGGTGAGGTAGAGCAGCTCCTTGGCGCGGGTGATGCCCACGTAGCAGAGGCGGCGCTCCTCCTCGAGGTTCTGCGCCTCGCCCTGCATGCCGCCGTGGGGCATCAGGTCCTCCTCCATGCCGATGAAGAAGACGAGCCGGTACTCCAGGCCCTTGGAGGCGTGCAGGGACATCAGCGTCACGCGCTTGTTCTGCCCCGGGACGTCCTCTTCCTCCTGGCGCGTGTCCAGGCTGAGGCGGTTCAAGTACGTGAGGAGGCTGGCCTTGGGGCCCTCGCGCTTCTCGAACTTCTCCAGGGACGCGAGCACCCCATCCACGCCCTTGAGCTTCTTGTCCGCGGCGGTGCCGGAGACGGCCTTGGCGCGGGTGGCCTCCCGGAAGCCGATCTCCTCCAGCAGCTTGTGCGTGGCCTCAGACAGGCGGGGCGTCTGGGCGAAGGCGTCGCGGTAGCGCTCCACCATCTCCACGAACTCCAGCACCTTGCCGCCCGCGCCCGAGGGCAGGTCGTCATAGGTGTCCGCGCGGCGCATCACCGTCCAGAGCGTCACGCCCTCCGCGCGCGAGTGCGCGTGCAGCCGCTCCATGGTGACGTCGCCAATGCCGCGCGAGGGCACGTTGACGATGCGCATGAGGGAGATTTCGTCCAGCTTGTTCGCCAGGACCTTGAAGTACGCGATGACGTCCTTCACCTCGCTGCGGTCGAAGAACTCGCTGCCGCCCACCACTTCGTAGGCGATGTTCTTCTCGCGCAGCATCTCCTCCACCGGGTGGGCCTGGCCGTTGGTGCGGTAGAGCACCGCGATGTCGTCCGCGGGGACGCCCAGCGAGATGTGCTTCTGGATTTCGTGCGCGATGAAGCGGGCCTCCTCTTCATCATTGGGGCACGCCACCACCTTCACCAGCGGGCCGCCCTTGCGGTCGGTCCACATGCGCTTGTCCTTGCGCTCCGGGTTCTTGGCGATGACGGCGTTGGCCGCGTCCAGCACGCGCTGCGAGGAGCGGTAGTTCTGCTCCAGCCGCACCTCCTTGCCGCCCGGGAAGTGCCGGTCGAAGTCCAGGATGTTGCGCACCTCCGCGCCGCGCCAGGAGTAGATGCACTGGTCGTCATCCCCCACCGCGCACACGTTGCGCGCTTCGCCCGCGAGCAGCTTGAGCAGGTCCAGCTGGGCGTGGTTGGTGTCCTGGAACTCGTCCACCAGGAGGTACTGGAAGCGGGCCGTGTACTTGCGGTGCAGGTCCGGGTGCTCGCGCAAGAGGCGCGCGGGCAGCACCAGCAGGTCGTCGAAGTCCACCGAGCCCTGCGCCTTGAGCGCGAGCTGGTAGTCCGCGAAGACCATGGAGGTGATGAGGTCGTAGTCGTCCCCCATCCCCTCAGGCTTGGGCTGGGGCGCCTCGCCGGAGTTCTTCGCCTTGGAGATGAGGGTGAGGACCTTGCGCGCGTCGAAGGCGCGGTCGTCGATGCGCTTCTCGCGCATGGCGCGGCGGATGATGGAGAGCTGGTCGCCCATGTCCGCGATGGCGAACTTCCGGGGCCAGCCCAGCCGGTGGATGTCCTCGCGCAGCACCTCCGCGCCAAACGCGTGGAAGGTGCACACCAGCACGCCCTGGGCGCGCGGCCCGGCCATGTGGATGAGGCGTTCCTTCATCTCCGTGGCGGCCTTGTTGGTGAAGGTCACCGCCAGGATGTTGCGGGCCATGATGTGGTTCGGCCGCTCGTTGAGCAGGTGGACGATGCGGTGGGTGATGACCCGCGTCTTTCCACTGCCAGCGCCCGCCAGCACGAGCAGGGGGCCCTGGAGCGTCACCACGGCCTCGCGCTGAGGAGGATTGAGCTTCGAAAGGTCCATTGCGCGCGGGCCAGGGATACCCTTTGATTCGGTCGTGCGCGACTATTTCCTCCGGCTGGCCATCGCATCGCTCGCGCTCGGCGTGGGCGGCGGATGCCGTGACGACGAACGCACGACATCTCCCACCCCGCGCGACGTGGTGACGACCGCCGCACCGTGCGTGTATTTCAAGGACCTGGCGCCGTTCCTGCCGGAGTCGCTGGAGGGCTTCACGGTGGGTGCCACCGCGGGCTCCACCGGTAAGTACGGCGAGGTGTCCGTGTCGGAGGCGGAGCGTACCTACACCCGGGGCGAGGGCCGCGAGGTGAAGGTGCGCATCGTGGACACCTCCATGGGGTTGAAGCTGGGGCAGGCCATCCGCGAGGCGTCGCAGAAGGCGAAGGGCCGCGCGGCGAGCGACCCGACGGCGCCCATCCAGTGGAAGGAGGCCGTGGGCTTCGTGCGCTATGACGCGGACGAGGCCGTCGCGGAGGCGAACCTCCTGGTGGGAGATAGGTTCGTGGTGGCCGTCACCAGCCGCGGCTTCCCCAGCACCGTGGAGGTGCGGCGGGTGGCGCGAGGCATCGACCTGGCCGGGCTGGCCCGGCTGCAGTGATTCAAGAGTCCAAGGAGCGTTTGTGGCGGTGAAGGACAAGGGGTCGCGGCCCCAGACGACCCAGGAGTTGCTGGAGCAGGAGAAGGCGGCGCGCCTGGGCGTGTCGTCCCTGGGCAAGCGCGAGTTCATGGACCAGTTCCAGAAGCTGTCCAAGAGCTACGCGGTGGACCCGGGCAACCCCGGCTCCTACGCGTGCGAGGGCTGTCAGCGCTGCGCCAACTGCATGTTCTGCAAGGACTGCGACAGCTGCCACCAGTGCACTCACTGCACGCGGTGTGAGCTGTGCACCAACTGTTCGCACTGCGTGGAGTGCAAGAACTGCCACGCGTGCGCCTACTGCGTGCAGAGCGAGAACTGCTCCAGCAGCGCGTACGTGGTGATGAGCAAGAACCTGCAGGACTGCAACTACTGCTTCGGGTGCGTGGGGCTGTCCAAGAAGGACTTCCACATCCTCAACGTGGGCTTCAGCCGCACGGAGTACTTCAAGGTCATGGGCCGGCTGCGCAAGGAGCTGGGCATCCCGTAGCAGCCCAGCCCCCCTGCCCCGCCGCGCCCTGCCTTAAAGGGCGCGCACGTAGAGGGCCTTGAGGTACTCCGTCTCCGTCAGGCCCGCGAGCACGGGGTGGTCCAGGCCCGCGCCCCGCCGCTCCAGGATCTGCACCGGGCGCTTCGCGTCCGCGGCGGCGTCCAGGACCATGGACTCGAAGCCCTGCCGGTCCAGCTTCCCGGAGCACGAGCACGTGACGAGCAGGCCGTCCGGCTTGAGGCAGCGCAGGGCGCGCAGGTTGAGCTCGTGGTAGGCGCGCAGCGCGGTGGCCAGGCCCTCGCGGCGCTTGGCCAGCCCGGGCGGGTCCAGGACGATGGTGTCGAAGCGGCGGCCCTCCTGGTCGAAGCGGCGCAGCACGTCGAACGCGTTGCCGTTCTCCACCTTCACGTTGGCGCGGCCGTTGGCCTCCGCGTTCGTCTGGATGCGAGCAGCGGCCTTCGCGTCCTGCTCCACCGCGAGCACCGACGTGCAGTGCTTCGCGAGCGCGAGCGCGAAGCCGCCGTGGTAGCTGAAGCAGTCCAGCGCTTCGCCCCGGCCCAGCTCGCCCGCGCGCAGGTGGTTGTCCACCTGGTCCAGGAACGCGCCCGTCTTCATGTCGCCCAGGAGGTCCACTTCGAAGCGGTTGTCGCCCTCGTGGTAGGTGAAGCGCGCGGCGCCCTCGCCGTGCAGCAGGCGCACCTCGCGGGGCAGGCTCTCGAAGTCGCGGCCGGAGGCGTCGTCGCGGCACACGACGTGGCTCGCGCCCGTCCGCTCCACCAGCGCACGCGCGAGCATCTCCTTGCGCGCGTCCATGCCCTCCGACAGCGTCTGCACGGTGAGGCCCTGGCCGTAGCGGTCCACGAAGAAGCCGGGGAGCAGGTCCGCCTCGCCGTGCACCAGGCGCAGGCCGTCCCGCCCCGGCAGCACGGCGCGGCGGGCGAGCGCGGCCTCCATGCGGCGGATGAAGAAGGCGTCGTCCACCTTCTCTTCATTCGGCCCCTTGCGCGTGAGCAGCCGCAGGGCGAGCGGGGAGCGGCGGGCGTAGAGCGCCTGGCCGATGGGGTTTCCCTGCGGATCCACCACGGCCACCACCGCGCCCGGCGTGTCGGTGGCGGGGGCGTCGGTGAGCTCCGTGCGGTACACCCAGGGGGTGCCGCGACGCAGTGTCTTGGCGCCCTTGAGGCTGACCCTGGCGGTGGGAAGAGAAGGCATGTCTTGAGCTCACTCCAGGCCGCGTGCGGCCAGTTCCTCGTCGTCTTCCCCGCGCAGATGCCCGATTTCATGCAGCAGTGTCACGCGAATCTGTTCGCGCAGCTCTTCCGGGGTGCGCACCGCGCGGGCCAGGTTGCGCCGGTAGAGGGCCACCGAGCGGCAGGGCGTCTCCGAGCCGTCGCACGGCTCCTGGAGGGAGGGCCCCCGGAACAGGCCCAGGATGGTGGGTGACAGGGGCGGCTGGTTGGCGAGCAGGTCGTCCTCGGAGGGAATCTCCTCCGTGGCCACCGGCACACCCTCCAGGTCCCGGCGCATGTCCGCGGGCAGGTCCGCCAGCGCGCGCGTCACCTGGGCCTTGAACTCGTCCGCCGACGGCAGGGGCGGCGGGGGGAAGTCCTCGGGCTCCAGCGCGCGGGCCTTCTGGAAGTGGTCCTCCGCCTTGGCCCACTGGCTTTCGCGCTCCAGGAGCAGGCCCAGGTGCTGGTGCGCGTGCGCCGCGCGGTCCTTGTCCTTCAGGAGCGACACGAAGGCCGCCTTCGCCTCGCGGAAGCGGCACAGCTCGAAGAGGGCCAGGGCCTTCTCGTACTTCGCCTCCGCGTTGCCCGGCTCGCGGGCGAGCACGATGGCGGCGCGATCCAACGCATGGTCCGCCTGCCCCAGGTCGTTGAAGGCCATGGCGGCCACCAGCGCCAGCGGCGGCACGAGCTCCGGGGGAGTGGAGGGCTGGGACAGGCCGCGCTCGGCGTAGAGGGCGCCCAGTTCGTCCCGCTCGCGCGTGGAGGGCAGCTGCACCGCGTACAGGTGCGCGGCGCCCAGGAGCGCGTCCGCGTCCCCCGGGTCGATGGCCAGCGCGCGCGCGTAGGCGAGCTGCGCCTCCGGCTCGCGGTTGAGCGCGGCCAGCGCGGCGCCCCGTTCCGCGTGGGCGGCGGCGAGGTCCGGCTCCTGCGCGGCGGCCTGCGCGGCGCAGGAGAGCGCCTCTTCGTAGTGGCCGGCGTCGTAGTAGTCGCGGGCCGCGTCCAGGGGGGCTCCGCCCTTCGCGTCGCACACCGCCAGCGGATGCACCTCCGCCACCGCGTCGTCCGGGGGCTTCACGGAGGCGTGGGGGCCCGCGTCCACTGAGGCCCCGGCGAGCGCTCCCGCGTCCGTGCCCGCGTCAGCCGCCACGGCGGACGTAGCCGCGCCCGCATCCGTGCCCGCGTCGGCGTCCGCCGGAGGGGGCCGTTTGCAGGAGGCGAGCAGGAGGAGACAGACAGCGAGCAGACCGCGCCGCGACATGGGCGGGGAGGCTATGGCATCCGCCCCATGCACAGGAAGCGGGGACGTGCCTGCCCGCCTGTGGGGTCCCATCCCCTCCCCGGCTGCATTACCCTCCGGCCTCCCATGAGAGAACTCATCCTGGCATCCACCTCCAGCGCGCGCCGGGTCCTGATGGACGGGCTGGGCGTGCCCTACCGCACCGAAGCCCCCAACGTGGACGAGCAAGTCCCCGAGGACCTGCCCGCCGACGAGGCCGTGCGGATGCTCGCCGTGCGCAAGGCCCGCGCGGTGCAGGAGCGCCACCCGGACGCCTGGGTGCTGGGGGCGGATCAGCTGGTGGAGGTGGGCCGCGAGGTGCTGGGCAAGCCCCAGGACCGGGACGGGGCGCGCGCGCAGCTGACGCGCCTGCTGGGGAACACCCACGTCATCCACACCGCCGTGTGCCTGCTGGGACCGGGCGGCCATCACTCGGAGACCCTGGAGGACGCGCGCCTCACGTTCTTCGCCGTCCCGCCCGAGGAGCTGGAGCGCTACCTGGACACCGGCGAGTGGGAGGGCTGCGCGGGCAGCTACCGCGTGGAGGGCCGCGGGCAGGCGCTGCTCCAGAAGCTGGAGGGCGACCGCACCAACGTGCAGGGGCTGCCCATGCTGTCGGTGGTGCGGCTCTTGCGGCAGGCGGGCTTCGACCTCTTCGCCCGCCGGCAGGCTCCGGCGTAGGCCCAGGCGGTTTCAGCGCGGGCCGGACAGCTCCGCGAGGATCTCCTGGTACGCGGCCCGGGCCTTGTCGGCCTGGTCCGCCTTGAAGCTCGCCGCGGCCACCACCGGATGGCCGCCCCCGCCGTAGCGGCCGGCGATGGCGGACAGGTCGTGCTTGCGCGTCTCCGGCTTCCACGGGTTGGAGCCCAGCGACACCTTGGCGCGCGACGCGCCCCTCCCCACCCACAGCGTGTAGCGCGCGTCCGGATAGAGCGCGTACGCGATGAACTTGTTGAGGCTGTCCACGCCCTCGTCCACCAGGTCGAAGGAGACGACGCCGTTCTCGTACCGGGCCTTCTCGCGCACGAGGTCGATGTTGCGCTGGTGCTTGAAGAGCAGCGGCTCCAGCGGGGCGGCGATGAGCGGCGAGCGGGCAATCTCCGCCAGGCCTTCCGTCTGCATGCGCCGGATGACCTCCGGGATGAGCGTGTCGTCCTTCGTGGCCTCCAGCACCGTCATGATGCGCAGCGCGGGCTCCTCCAGCGCCACCGCCATCTGGGGGCTGGGGAACTGCGCGCCGTCGATGATCTCCGCCCAGTGCAGCAGGTCCTTCAGCGGGGACGCGTCCCAGCCGAAGCGCTCGCGCGCCACGTCCGCCAGGTACAGCGTGCAGCTCTTGCGCTGCGGGTCGTGGAACTTCCGGCCGCTGGTGTCGCGCTGGAAGTGGGGCTCGTCGCCGGGCTGCTGGAAGGCGGAGGCGTGATGGTCGAACCACCAGGTGAGCCGCGCGTCCTGGCTGTAGCGGAAGTCGACGATGACGTTCTCATCGCCGGTGAAGACGGCCGGGTCGATTCCCTCCGCCCCCGGCTTGTGGGCGAGGCCCCGGTAGCTGAACGTCGCGTCCGCGCGCACGCGCTCCCGGTAGAAGCGGGTGAAGACCGCGGCGCTGGCCGCGCCGTCGAAACAGTTGTCGTGGAAGAGGACCTGGACTCGCATGGGCGCCCGCCCTCTACCCCAAAGCCCCGCCGCGGCCCAACCGCACCGTGGTCGCCTGCCCGCAGGGGCTGTGGCCAGGGGGTGACACCCGACCCAGCCCTGTCGTCGCACGACCTCAGGCAGGTGCGTGCCATTGAACGATGCGTGGAAATCACCGCGCTGGATGAACGAAAAACTCGACAGAACGAGGAATGACCCTGAAGGGCTGAAAAAAAGAAGGCCCGCTCGCCCCTCGGAAACCCGCTACCCGCGAGGAAAACCCCTGGATTCAGGAACCTGACGGGGAGGCTGAGCCCTGGCACCTCGCCTGCATGGTGTCAGACCGACGAGGTACTCACCCGCGTGTTGGCAGTGGCGGGAGGAACCATGGCGAAGCGGACCGCAGGCAAGACGAAGGGTGGCACGGTGCGGCGGCAGGGTCGGCGGGTGATGCCCGCGCTGCGTCGCACGGCGAAGCGCGCGCGGGTGGCGGCCCAGAAGGCCCAGCTCACCGTGGGCGAGGTCATCGCGGCGGCGTTCGACACGGCGGGCGGAGAGATGAGCGGCGTGCTGGAGCTCGTCACCTCCCCGCAGATGACCCGCGCGCTGGGCCGCCGCATCGTCGTCGTGGGCTGAAAAGAGCCCGCGTCCCGGCCCTCGAAGCCCAGGCCGTGCTCCATCGCCATGGAGCGCGCGGGCGCGGAGTCGTCGCGACACGGCTGTCAGTCTTCCTCCACCAGGTGCCGCGTTTCGCGTGAGCGCGGGTGGAGTCCTTCTCCCCTCCTTTTCGTCCTGGAACCTGGATCCGCGGGACCGGGTAATGGATCCACTCGGGGTTCATCCGGACCCTGGACTGCCCGCGTTCGTCACTTCGCGTCGGGTGTGCGGCGCGCTTCGCACCTGAAACACGACGGCCCGTACTCCCCAGTGAAACGAGGAACACGGGCCGGGAAGCCCCGGAGTCCGGGGCTTGGGAGGCTTGTGACTAGCGAGGCTGCCAGCGCGGGCGGTGGTCGTCACCCTCGCTCGTCAGCACCGTGTACGTGTCCTTCGGGTGGGTGATGGCCGTGGCGGCGGGCTGGCCCGTGGCCGGGTCGATGGCCCTCACGACGAGCTGACCGCCCAGGACGTAGGCCACGAGGCTGCCGTCCGGGGAGAACGACGGCAGCGTGGCGTTCTCCGCGAAGAGCACCGGCTCGCCCACCTTCGCGCCCGAGCTGTCCACGCCCTGCACGTAGATGTCGTTGCCCCGGTCGGCGCCGCACAGCTCCGCGCCAACGTTGCCGCACAGCGTGGCCGCGTTGCCGATGAGCAGGAAGTTCGCGCGCACGTACGCCACCCATTTGCCGTCCGGCGACCAGTTCGGGTTCGCGATGTACGAATCGACCGAGCCGCCCTCCACGGGCCGGGGCATGGTGCCCGCGAGCAGCTTCGGGTCGCCGCCGCCCGTCACCGGCAGCGAGTACAGCTTGAGCACCGGGGTGGCCTCCGTGCCGAAGTTCACGGTGGTGCCTTCCGGGTTGGCCAGGAAGAGCAGCTGCGAGGTGGTGCGGTTGTAGTGCGGCTGCTCGCCCGAGGTGGGCGAGCCCGCCAGCGGAGTCGGCGTGCCGCTGCCCGTGGAGATGGAAATGCCAGTGTTCGCCGCGCTGTACGCGAAGCTCATGCCGTCGGGCGCCCAGTCCGGGAAGGTGCCGTTGACGGTGGCCTGCGCAGGCGAGCCGCCCGTCGCCGCGATGGTGGAGATGCCCGTGCTGCCGCGCACCCAGGCGATGAGGCTGCCCGGCTCCCACTCCATGTAGCGGATGCGCGCACCGCCGGCGGCCGTGCCCGTGGTCAGCACGGTGGGCGCGGCGGCCGTGAGCGGCACGGGGCGCACCGCGAGCTCACCCGCGGCGCCGGTGACGTCCCCCTGCACGAAGGCCACCTGGGCGCCGTCCGGGCCGAAGCGCGGGTAGGCGCTGGCGACGCCGTCGGCGCTGAGCGACGTCATCCCCGGCACGTCGTATTCCGTCACCAGCGCGCGCGTGCCGCCGTCGTTGCCCGTCACGGCGATGTGGAGCGACTGGCAGGTGGCGGCCTCGCAGCGCAGGCCCGCCATGCAGTCCGTGGACGCGGTGCACGCATCACCCTTGGCCACGTTCATGCCCGCGTCGGTGCCGGCGTCGACTTCCGTCCCGGCGTCCTCGGTGCCCGCGTCGAGCTCCGTGCCCGCGTCGACCTCCGCCCCGGCGTCCTCGGTGCCCGCGTCGGCCTCCGTGCCCGCGTCCTCTTCCGGCAGGGGCGCGAGGTTTTGCAGCTCGCACGTGTTGTCCGCGTTGCAGATCCACGCCTGGCCCTCCGGGGCCGAGCCCTTGTCACGGCAGTCGAACAGGTCGACGCACTCATCGCCACAGCCCGTCCCCAGCACCGTCAGCGCCCCCAACAACGCCCCCAACACCACTCGCTTGATCATTTCCACGTCTCCAAAGTCGCGATGGCTCCAAAGTCAGGGGGCGCGTCATAGCTTCGCGTTCACGGGTGCCGGCAGGCCTTGAAGGGCACGGCATCCGGGGCTGTCAGTGATTGAACTGGAATGGGAAGAAGGGTGCTCAATGATCGACACGCACTGCCATCTGGACGCCTCGCGCTTCGACCCGGACCGGGACAGCGTTGTCGCGCGCGCCTGGGCCGCGGGCCTGCACGGCATCCTCATCCCCGCGGTGGGCCCGGACACGTGGGAACCATTGCTCGCGCTGCCGCGAAAGGACGCGCGCATCCAGGTGGGGCTGGGCATCCATCCCCAGTTCCTGCCGGACCTGCCAGCGAAGGACGACGGCGCGCACCTGGAGCGGCTGGACGCGCTGCTGTCGCAAGGCGGCGCGGTGGCCGTGGGCGAGTGCGGCCTGGACGGCCCGTCCCTCCCCGGCGCCCCGCTGGAGCGGCAGCTGGCGGTGCTGCGCGGACACCTGGCCCTGGCGCGCAAGCACGGGCTGCCGGTGCTGATGCACTGCCACCGGCTGCACCCGGCGCTGATGGAGTTCCTGAAGGAGGAAGCGTGGCCGGAGGCCGGCATCCTGATGCACAGCTACAGCGGCGGCGCGGAGCTGGCGCGCTTCTACATCCAGAAGGGCTGTCACTTCTCCTTCGCGGGCCCGGTGACATGGGCGGAGGCGCGCAAGCCGCTGGACGCCCTGCGCGTGATTCCGGCGGACCGGCTGGTGGCGGAGACGGACTCGCCGGACCAGGCACCCACGCCCTTCCGGGGGCAGCGCTCCGAACCCGGCTACCTGCCCCACATCCTCGCGGGCATGGCGCACGTGCTGGGGGAGCCGGTGGAGGCGCTCGCCCAGCGGACGACCGAGAATGCCCGGCGCCTGTTCCGGGAAGCTTTCCCCTCCCCTTCGCGGTAGGCGAGCGTCGCGTGATAGAGGAGCCCCTCATGAACC
>NZ_RAWN01000135.1:0-27809 GCF_003668895.1 Corallococcus sp. AB045 | reverse complement strand
CTGGTCGGTGTCCCAACGGATGCGTCCCCCGAGGCTCGCGGCGGGGCTCCGACCGAAGACCCCTTCGAGCGCCGGCTGGGCCTCCTCCTGCTGGGGGGCGTGCTCGTCCTGGGCGCGGCCTTCCGCCTGTACTGGGCGCTGAACGACGACGGCATCTACTGGCCGGACGAGGTCTACCAGAGCCTGGAGCCGGCCCACCGCCTGGTCTACGGCTACGGCCTGGTGGCCTGGGAGTTCGTCCAGGGGGCCCGGAACTGGGCCCTGCCCGCGCTGGTGGCGGGCGTGCTGGGGCTGGGGCGGCTGGTGGGGCTGACGGACCCGGCGGGCTACCTGGGGCTGGTGAAGGGCTTCTTCGCGCTGGTGGGCACGGCGACGGCGTGGGCCACGTGGCGGCTGGCCCGCGCGTCCGGGGCCTCCACCCTGGCGGCCTCCGGCGGGGCCGCGCTGTTCGCCCTGGCGTCGGTGCCGCTGTACTTCGCGCCCCGGGCCATGAGCGAGAACGCCTCCGTGCTGCCGGTGGTGCTGGGCCTGGCCCTGGCGCTGCCGAAGGCCGCGTCCCGGCGCTCGCTGCTCACCGGGGCGTCCCTGCTGGGGCTGGCGGTGCTGCTGCGGCTGCAGAACGGCGTGTTCTGCGTGGGCCTGGTGGCAGTGCTCCTCTGCCGTCGCCAGTGGCGTCAGGCGGGCGTGGCGCTGGCGGTGCTGTCCGGGTGGGCGCTGGCCTTTGGCCTGTTGGACAAGCTCACCTGGGGGCGGTGGTTCCACTCCGCCATCGTCTACCTGGACTTCAACGTGGTGCAGGGCAAGGCGGCCCAGTGGGGCACGGAGCCCTTCGAGTACTACCCGCGCATCCTGCGCACCGCGATGCCGGTGCTGACCGTCTTCACGGCCGTGCTGGCCGTGCTGGCCGTGCCCCGGGCGTGGGGGCTGTCCTTCCTGGCCGCGGCGTTCTTCCTCCTGCACGCGAACCAGCCGCACAAGGAGCTGCGCTTCCTGGTGCCGGTGCTGCCCCTGTTCGCGGCGCTCGCGGGCGTGGGGCTGGACTCCGCCCTGCGGGTGCTGCGCGGCGCTCCGGCGAGGGCCACCGCCACGGTGGCGGTGGTGGCGGGGGCGCTGTTGTCCGGCGCGGGCGCGGGGGCGCTCACCTTCGGCGACGTGGGCCAGTACGAACGCGTGCGCCCCAAGGACAGCGCCTGGGACGACCAGGGCTCGGTCAACCGGCTGCTGGAGGCGGCGGGCCGGCGCGACGACGTGTGCGGCCTCAAGGTGGAGGCGGTGCACCTGGCGTGGACGGGGGGCTACAGCTACTTCCACCGGAAGGTGCCGCTGTATCCCCACACCGGCCCCGGGCGGGACTCCCGCCGCTTCAGCCACGTCATCACCCGGGCGGGCTTCGAGGGCGCGGGCACACTGCTGGTCCAGGACGGCCGGCTGGCGCTGGTGCAGCTGCCTATCGCGGACTGCACGCCGGACCCCGGCTATTCGTGGCGACTGCCCTGAGCGGGACAGTTGGGACGCGCAAGACCCTTCCGGCCCCCCCGTCGGGTTGGTAAGCCACGGCCATGCCCGAATCCGACTGCCTCTTCTGCAAGATTCGCGATGGCCTCATCCCGGCGAAGGTCGTCCACCAGGACGAGCACTGCCTGGCCTTCGAGGACATCAACCCCCAGGCCCCCACCCACGTGCTGTTCATCCCGCGCAAGCACATCAACACGGTGAACGACATCACGGCCGAGGACCGGGAGCTGGTGGGCAGCCTCTACATGGCCGCGGCGAAGGTCGCGCGTGAGCGGGGCCACGCGGACACGGGCTACCGCGTGGTGATGAACACCCAGCGCGACGCGGGCCAGACGGTGTTCCACATCCACCTGCACCTGCTCGCGGGCCGCACCCTGCACTGGCCGCCGGGCTAGCCGTCGTCCAGGCCCGCCCGTCATGTTCAGTGCCCAGTCGTCGCCCCAGTCCCGCCGTGCCTACTCCCGCCTCGCCGTGCTGCTGGCCTCCGTGGCTGGCGCGGTCAACGCCATGGGGTTCGTGGCGCTGGGCGCGCACACGTCCCACATGTCCGGGAACATGGCCACGATGGGCGAGTCCCTGGCCCAGGGCCGCTGGGACACGGCGCGGCTGCCCGCGCAGCTGATGGGGCTGTTCGTCGCCGGGGCCTTCTGCGCCACGGCGCTCCTGGATGCCTCTCGGCACCGCACGCGGGGCCGTCACGTGGCCGCGCTGCTGGTGGAGCTGCTCGTGCTGAGCGGCGTGGGCGTGGGTCTGGCGTCCATGCCGGACACGCGCGCGCCGGAGCTGCTCTGGGGCTTCGCCTTCGCCATGGGGATGCAGAACGCGCTCGTCACGCGGGTGTCCGGCGCGGTGGTGCGCACCACGCACGTGACGGGGATGCTCACGGACATCGGCATCCAACTGGTGCAGATGCTGGCGTGGGTGCGCGACGGGGTTCGCGGGGAAAGCGCGACGGGGCTTTGGCAGCGCGTGCGGCACCTGCCCTCCGCCGTGGAGTTCGAGCGCACGCGGCTGCACCTGGGCCTGGTGCTGGCGTTCCTCGTGGGCTGCACGCTGGGCCCCTACCTGTTCCTGCGCCACGGGGCCGTGACGCTGGTGCTGCCGTGCGCGGTGCTGGGCGTGCTGGCGGCGCTGGACGCGCGGCTGACCGTGAAGCCCGCACCGTCCCCCACCGCGCCGGGAAGCTAGGGCGACGCGGGCTGGACCACGGGCTGCGCCGGCTGGACCCGGGCCTGCGCGGGCACGTCCATGACGTTCGCGTTGGCCGCCGCGGGGCCCTGGGCCATGGGGCGCAGCGCCTGGAGCACGCTGCTGCGCTCATCCGTCCAGACGTATTCCGGCTCGCCGCGCAGCACCAGCCGGCGCACGCGCGCCTTGCTCTTGCTGAAGGTGGAGCCCCAGAAGAACTCCTTGTCCCGGCTCAGCAACATCCACGAGCTGGCCACCGCGTCGCCGTCGCTGTCCCTCGCGACGAGCGCCGCGGACAGGCCGGCGGCCCGCGCGTGCGCCAGGCTGATGGGCACCAGGTCCAGGTGCTGGTTGCTGATGTGCATCGCCAGCACGCCGTGCGGCGCCAGGTGCTGGAGGTAGAGCGCCACCGCCTCCTTCGTCAGCAGGTGCACCGGGATGGCGTCCGAGCTGAAGACGTCCAGCGCCAGCACGTCGAACTGGCGCGAGCCGTGCTCCAGCTCCTTCTCCAGGGAGATGCGCGCGTCGCCCTCGACGACCTCCACGTGCGCGGGCGTGTCCGTCAGCGTGCTGAAGAAGCCGCCCTGGCCCTTGGCGAGGTCGATGATGTCGGGGTTGATTTCATAGAAGCGCACGTCGTCCCCGGCGGCCATCAGCGTCGCGCTGTTGCCCACGCCCAGCCCCAGCATGCCCACGCGCAAGCCGGTGGGCAGCCCCTGCGCCTGACGCGACCGGCGCTGCTCCGCGAGCGCGAGCCCCAGGCCGGCGTCCTTCGTGTAGTACGCCGTGGGGAGGTTGCGGCGCTCCGGGCGGATGTACTGCCAGCCGTGGGTGATGGCGCCGTGGCGCAGGACGTACTGGTGCTGCTGGGGATCGTTCGCGGACAGCTCCAGCACGCGCACCACGCCGAAGAAGTTGCGCGCGGCGAAGCGCACGCGCCCCAGGTCCGTGAGGACGAGCACCGGCAGGTGCACCGCCACACCCACCAGCAGCGCCCCGCGAAACAGGCGCTGCGTGCGCGCCACCGCCGTCTCCTCCTTCGGCTTGCGCATCAGCCCCGCGAAGGCCACCGCGCAGCACGCGGCCAGCGCCAGCGGGTGCTCCCAGTAGGTGGTGAAGAGGGCGGGCGCGACCAGGTTGACGAACACGCCGCCCAGCACGCCGCCCACGGACACCCAGAGGTAGAAGGCGCTCAGGTAGCGCGGCGCCGGACGGCGCCGGTACAGCTCGCCGTGGCACACCATGGCGCCCGTGAAGAGGGTGGACGCGTGGAAGAGCACCTGCCACCCCAGGCCCAGCGCGGGGCCCTCCTTGTGCGCGTACGTCACCAGCACCACGGAGGCGATGAGCCCCACCGAGTACGGCGTGCGCGCGTAGAAGGACTCGCGCGAGAAGGCCAGGATGAAGGTGACCAGGTACACCGCCAGCGGCATCACCCACAGGAAGGGGCCCGCCGCCACGTCCTGGGAGAGCTTGTTCGTCGTGGCCAGCAGCAACACCGACGCGCACGTGCTCAACGCCAGCCACGTCAGCGTGGGGCCCACGCCCGGACGCTGCGAGGCCGCGGCCGTGGAGGCCTCGGAAGGAGCTTCAGGGGGAGCTTCCGCACCCGGGCTCGTGAAGGACTCGGGGGCGTTCGACGCGGGGGCGCGGCGCAGCAGGTCCCGCGCGCAGGCGAGGACACAGAGGACGAAGAGGACGAAGCCCACGGCCCAGCCCCACGCCTGCGCGCTCCGGCCCACCCAGGGCTCCACGAAGAACGGGTAGCCCAGCAGCGCCAGCAGCGAGCCCGCGTTGGAGAGCGCGTAGAGCACGTACGGCGAGCGCTCCGGCCGCGCGCGCGCGAACCACGACTGGAGCAGCGGACCGGTGGTGCTGAGCACGAAGAAGGGCAGGCCCAGCGTGGCGGCCAGCATCCGCATCAACCGGAGCACGGGCAGGTGGTCGTCCACGGGGCGCCAGCCGTCCCCCGGCGCCAGCGGCGAGCCCGTCCACGAGGCCCGCGCCGCGAGCGCCGCCAGCGCCACCACCAACAGGCTCAGGTGCAGGGCGGCCTGCGCGCGCGGGCGCAGCCTTGAGGCCACCGCGTGCGCGTAGGCGTAGCCCGCGAGCAGCACGGCCTGGAAGAACAGCATGCACGCGGTCCACACCGCGGGCGTGCCGCCGTACCACGGCAGGGCGTAGCGGCCCGCCAGCGGCTGGACGCCGAAGAGCAGGAAGGCGCTGGTGAAGATGGCGAGGGCGTAGCGCACCATGCGGCCTCGGGGGCGGGGGGAAGACGCACGGCGTAGGCGTCCCGCGCTCCGGGTGTTTCCCGCCTGGGCGACAGTCTTGTCAACACGGGCACATCCCGGAGCCCGGCGGGCGGCCAGGCGGGCATCCGTCGGGGTGGGTGGGTGGCCCCATGGGACAGCGGTCCTAACTTCCCGGACGGACAGGCGCGGACGTCCTCGCGCCCGAGGGGGAAATCATGACGGGCTTCAAGCGCGCGGTGGGACTGGGATTGCTGGTGGGCGGCGCCCTGGGAGGCTGGGGCTGCGGCAAGGAGGCGCCCCCGGAGGAGACGCGAGGGTTCCAGGACCCCGTCCAGCTCCAGCACCGTTCCCGCGCGGAACCGGCCGGCAGCCCGCTGCGCGAGGAGGGCGGCGGCAAGCCCTACAACAGCGACAGCCGGAGCTCGCTGGGCGGCGGCACCGCGGCCCCCAACCAGATGGAGGGAAACACCCGCCAGCGGACAGGCGGCAGCGGGGAGCTGGGCACGGGGCTCGCGGAGAGCTACCGGGGCACGGCCTCGGAGGGCACGGGAGGCTCCGGGCTCGACGCGGGCACGGGAGGCTCCGGGCTCGACGCGGGCACGGGAGGCTCCGGGCTCGACGCGGGCACGGGAGGCTCCGGGCTCGACGCGGGCACGGGAGGCTCCGGGCTCGACGCGGGCACGGGGCGTTGAAGCACGCCCCCGGCGAAGGCGTCCTCGCGGGCGCCTAGTAGTCCTGGCGGCGCTTCACGGTCCTCAGCTGTTCGTGCAGGTCCTTCACCTGCTTGAGGGTCGGCGTCTCACTGCCGCCCACGATGAAGTCGTCCGCCAGCTTGTCGAAGAGGGTGCACTGCATCGACATGGCCTCGCAGCCATGGTTGGTCTTGAGCGTCCGGAAGAGCGTCTTCGTCTGCGCCCATTCCTTTTCCAGCTCCGGGGGGAGGCTGCTCTCCTTGGCGGGAGCGCGGGCCGGCGCGGCGCGCTTGCCGGGGCGTGCCGGCGGCGGCTTCTTCGCGGCGGGAGCGGGAGCGGCCGCGCCCTCCGTCGGCGCATCCGGAGCGAGCAGGTCGTCCGGAGCCAGCTCCTTGGTGCCCGCGGAACCCGGCTCGGTGCGAGCCTGCGCGGGCTCGCCGGACGGCGGCGTGGGCTCAGCCTGCGCTGCGGTGGGCGCCGCGGCCACGTTCTGGGCAGGAGGCGTGTCCTGCGCGGCGGCCGGCGTGTCCTGGTCCGGAGGAGACGCGGGCGGACGCCCCTGGGGGCGCGCGGGCCGCGTGGGAATCTGCTGCACCGGGGTGGGCGGAGGCGGCGTCGACGTCCGCGACTGCTCCAGGCCCACGGCCACGCGCAGCTCGGGGACGAAGTAGAGCCCCGCGCCCACGATGGACAGCGCGACGACCATCAGCAGCACGAACATCAGCGCGGAGCGCAGCGCGCCGCCCTTGCGGACCGGCGCTGATTCGCGCCGCGCGGCACGCGGCGGCTCCGAAGGCTCCGGCCGCACCGGCATGGCCTTGCGCCGGGTCGAGTCGTCGCGCGACGTGGACGACTCGTCCGGCTCCACGGCGGGCGCGGGGGCGCGGGCGACGGCGCGCATGCTCGACGCGGTGCTGGAGCGCGGAGGCGGCGTGCTCGGCGACGACCCGCGCACGGCGCGCCGCGACCCCGTGCGGCCCTTGGCCGGAGCGGTGGGGCCGGTGTCGGCCTCACGCTTGCCGGTGGAAGAGGACGTCTCGCGCAGCAGCTCCTCGTCCAGCATCACGCGGGCCTGGGGCTCCTCGCGGCGCGAGGCCCGGGGCATGGAGATGCGCGGGTGCGTGTCCCCGTCGCCCTCGCGCGCGGCCAGGGCTTCGTCCGGATCCGCGGAGATGTACGGCACGCTGGAGTCCGCCTCCAGGGCGCGGGCATCCACCGAGACCAGGTCCTCCGACGGCCGCGTGTCCTGCATCGTGGGCCGGGGAGTCGGCCCCGAATCGAGCGGCTCGGAGTTCCGCGAGTCCTCTTCGGCTTCGAAGGAGCGCGAAGCACCGGACTGGATGGAGGGCACCTGGATGGTGGGCGCCGCGTACGACGGCACCGGCACCGGCGCCGGCCGGTTGCCATTCGACGGCGTCGTCACACCGGGGCGCGAGGACGCCACGGACGGCATCGCGGCCGTGGGGCGCTGGCCTTCCGGGATGCGGGCTTCCACTGCGCGCGCGGGCTCGGGGGCGCGGGGCGCATCGAAGCCGCGGGACGACTCCGAAGCCCGGGGCGAATCGAAGCCACGCGACGGCTCCGACGCGCGCACCGGCTCGTAGCTCGGCAGGGGCTCCGGGGCACGAGCCGCATCGAACGCGGACGGCGGCGCGGGACGGCTGCCGTTCGACGGCGTCGTGACTCCAGGACGCGCCGACGCCAGGGACGGCATCGCGGAGGTGGGGCGCTGCCCCTCCGGGATGCGTGCCTCCGCGGCGCGAAGCTCGGCTCCCGCGGAGCGGCCCCCCTCGGGGATGGGCTCCGGCCACGGATAGGGGCTCTCCGGAAGCTCCTCGTCATCGGCGAACGGGCCGTCCGGAGGAGGCGGCGGCTCCATGAACGGCAGCGACTCACCCGCCGATTCGAACCGCCCTGGCGCGGAGTCGAAGGAAGGCATCGGAGGAGGCGCCACCGGCCGCGACGCATCCACCGGCACGAAGGGAACGGGCCCATCCGCGGGCCGCACGGCGGGAATCGCGGCCATCGGAGGAGGCGGAGGCGGCACACCCCGCGGGCCCACCGAATCGGAGAAGGGCAACGAAGCGCCCCGCCCTCCCGCGTCCGCGAACGGCCGCGACACCGGCACGTCCGGCACGGGAGGCGCGTCACGCGACGGCAGCCCTGGCTCCGCGTGCGGCAGCGACGTGGCGCGCGGCGCGGTGGGCTCTGCCTGCGCCTCGGAGGCCGGCAGCGCGTCCGCCCGGGGCGCGGTGGGCTCTCCCAGCAGCGGGGCCGGAGCCTCCGCCTCCACGGCGCGGTCCGAAGGAAGCCGGATGGCCGGCAGGCCCTCGAGGATGGTGGGCCGGTCCATCGCGTCCTGGCGGACCTCCACCGTGGGCGACGGCTCCGACGACGCGGGGCTGGGCCGCATCTTCGCGCGGGCCGCCTCCTCCAGCGCCTCCACCGGGAACGCGGGACGCGTGGACTCGTCCACCACCACGCCGGGGCGCGTCTCACCGTCGTCGCGCGCGCCGCCGCCGTCCTCGCGGCTCCGGGGCGTGGGGTGGAAGGACAGGGGCTCCACCGGACCATCCAGGCGGATGGTCTTGGCCGGCAGCGTGGGCGCCTGCATCGTCGCGCGCGGCGCGGGGGCCAGCGACTCGTACGTGCCGCTGCCGCGCACGTCGCGCGACACCTCGCGCAGGGACGTCAGCAGGCGGCGCTCGGACTGGTAGTCCGCGGAGAACAGGTCGCGCATGAACTTGCTGACGCTCTCCGGGCCCGCGCTGGTGTCGATCTCCATCAGGCACGCCTGCAGGCGCACCCGGAAGTCCTCCGCCGTCTGGAAGCGCTGCGCCGAGTCCACCGCCAGCGCCTTCGCCACCAGCTGCGACACCGCCGGCGGCGTCAGCGGCTCCACTTCACTGAGCGGCGCCACCTTCGGGTTCGCCACCGCGGACATCAGTTCGCCCGGCGGCAGCGCGTCGAAGGGGTTCTTGCCGGAGATGAGCTCGTAGAGGCACAGGCCCACCGCGTACAGGTCGCTGCGGCGGTCCACCGGCTGGTGCCGGGCCTGCTCGGGCGACATGTAGAGGAACTTGCCCAGGATGATGCTGGGGTTCGTCTTCGCCGCCGACAGCCGGCTCTTGGCCAGGCCGAAGTCGATGACCTTCACCTCCCCCTCGTAGGAGATGAGGATGTTCTGCGGAGAGATGTCCCGGTGGACGAGCTTCAGCTCCTTCTCTTCCTCGTCCCGCTTGCGGTGCGCGTACGCCAGCGCGTCCAGCACCCGGCCCATCACGTACAGCACGAAGGTGAGCGGCAGCGGCGTCTGCCGGTCGCGCACGCGCGCGGCCACCTTGCGCAGGTCCTTGCCGTCCACGTACTCGAGGGCCATGTAGGCCTCGCCCTCGTGCACGCCCATGTCCAGCACCTGCGCGATGGAGCCGTGCCCCAGCCGCACCAGCGTGCGCGCCTCACCCACGAAGCGGTCGACGAAGTCCTGGTCCTCCGCGAACTGCGGGAGGATCTTCTTGATGACGCACAGCTTCTCGAAGCCCTGCGCGCCCTCCAGGCGGGCGAGGTAGATCTCCCCCATGCCGCCGGTGGCCAGATGCGACAGGAGCGTGTACCGGCCGAAGGGTTGCGGCCGGAAGGGACGCAATCGGGCGGGCTGGTTCGAAGAGTTCATGCGGTGCGGGGGTCCACCACGGAAACCGCATTGAACCCCGGGCAGGGCCCCCGCTTCAACCCGTCAACCGGCCGCGCCGGCCGCCTCACCGGATACCGGGGTTGGTCAGCATGCCCATGTCCTCTTCAATCACCTCGAAAACCGCCACCTTGTCGCGGGGCGGCCGCACCACCCGCTCTCCCAGGGGCATCACGTCGAAGCGGGCCCCGGTGGCCGCCAGCAGCTTGCCCGTCATCAGCACCTGGCCGGGCGCCGCGGTGGAGGCCAGCCAGCCTGCCACCCCCATGCCCTCTCCCACGGCGCTGTACTCCGTGCGGGCCTCCGTGCCGATCATCCCCACCAGCGCCTTGGTGGAGTGCAGGGCGATCCGCAGGTCGCACCGCTCATCCTGGGGCCGGCGGGCCATGCCCCGGTCCCAGTCCGCGCGCAGGGCCAGCGCCGCGCGCACCGCGCGGACCGCGTCGTCGCCCTTGGCGTAGGGCACGCCGAAGAGCGCGCGCATGGACTCGCCCATGAAGCCTTCGACGGTGGCCTCGAAGCTGAAGACGATGCCGCTCATGCGCGCGTGGAAGTCGTTGAGCAGCTGCGTGGCCCGCGCCGCGCCCAGCCGGCCAATGACGGCGCCGAAGTCCGCCAGCTCCGCGTGCAGCACGGTGAGGTTCTTCTCCTCCAGGCCCGGCAGCTTGCCGCCCGTGCGCTGGGCCTCGGCGGCGCGGCGCTCGGCCACCTCCGGCGAGTGGTAGCGCTCCAGGTTGCGCCGCATCCGGTCCGTGCTGGAGCCGTCGCGCACGGCGAAGCGCTGCACGCCGGCGGCCACCAGGTGGGCCACCGCGGTGCACGCGTCCAGCATCAACTCCAGGCTGGTGTCGCCCCCGCCGGGCACGTTGACGTAGAGCACGCCCGCGAAGGGCGGCTCGGTGCCGATGGGGATACACAGCACCCGGTCCACGCCGTACATGATGACGCTCTCGCGTCCGGCGAAGCGGCGGTCGTCCTTCACGTCGCCCACGGCGATCGCGCGGCCCTGGCGGATGGCCTCGTCCACGATGGCGTCCGACACGGGCACTTCGCCCTTGGCCAGCCGTCCGCGGTGGCGCACCGCCGCGGGCACCAGCGGCCCGGTGGCGTGCTTGAGCAGCACCACCGCCGTGGTGGCGTCGGTGCGCTCCAGGAGCCGATCCATCGCGGACTCCAGGAACGCGGTCAGCGTGCGCGCGGTGGCCAGCGCCTCCGCGGCGTGCACCAGCAGCACCAGCGTCTCGTAGGACACGCGCGGGCTGGCCACGGCGGAGCTCGCGGGCACGGGCGAGGGACCGGAGAACGCGTCGTCGAACGGCAGCGGCCCCACGTTGTCCAGCAGGCGCAGCACGTCCGCGTCCTTGACGTTCTTGGCCATCAGCACGGACGGGCCCACGTCCGTGCCGTGCCCGAAGCGCACGACGCCGCCCGCGCCCAGGTCCATCATCTCCGTGGCGGCGTTCTCCACCGTGTGCGGCTGGCGCACCGCCAGGGTGTTCTCCCCCAGCGCCACGGTGTCGCCCGCGTTCAGGTGCTTGCTGCCCTGGAGCGGCGCGCCGTTGACCCGGCTGCCGTTCCGGCTGCCCAGGTCCTCGATGCGCAGCACGTCACCTTCGACGTAGAGCCGCGCGTGCCGGCGCGACACCAGGTCGCCGCCCAGCACGATGTCGTTCTCGTCCGCCCGGCCGAGGCTGGTGACGCCCTCCGGCAGGTCGTACGACGTGTCGAAGTAGCCGGGCCCGTTGATGATGATCTGCCACATCGGGCGCAAGACATTACACGACCTCCCAATCTTCCGAGAGTCCGAGACGCTTTCCCGTGGAAGACGGGCGTCCAGCCGAGGCCCCGGACGCCCTCCCGCGTCGCGTCATACCCGGGGGCCCCGCCCGATGCTGGGGTCGCAGTTCACCTGGGACGGTGGATGAAGAGGAAGTCACCCACGCGCAGTGTGCGGAATGCGGTCAACGGACAGGACGCGGGCCCCTGGAGTCCCTCAGAGGCCCCCCACCCGCCTCCGCGTCTTCGGGAGGCAGGTGGGGAGCGCGCATGCTCACGGCACGCCGCCGTCGGGGAGCTGGCCGTTCACCACCGACAACGCATCCAGGTCGAAGCCGCCGGACGTGCCGCCGTAGCTGTTGAGTCCCGTGTCGGTGAGGCGCACGAAGCGCGCACGGGGGAGGCCCACGTCCGCCAGGTCGAAGCCGTCCCCGCCCGCCACGGCCGGGTCGGTGGGGGACACGCCGTTGTCCGGGGCCGAGTGCACCGGATGCGTCCCGGCACAGCCCGGGTAGCCGCCGTCCTTGTCGGTGGCGGCGCACGGGAAGTCGAACCAGGTGACGCCGTCGTCGCTGACGGACACCTGCGCTGTCTCCGCGAAGATGTCGCCGCCGTACTTCTGGAAGGCGTTCTCGAACACGAGCAGGTCCACGCCCGGGCCGTCCACCGCGAACAGGTCGGTGAACTCCAGGGTGATGGAGCCGCCCCGCCCCAGCGACAGCACGTCGAGCGAGCCCGTGCTCTGCCCCGCACCCACGGGCGGCCCGAACACGACGTCCGGGAAGCGGTCCTGCCCGAAGCCGGCCGAGTCGCCGAACTGGTACGCCGTCACGCGGTCCGCGAACGGATCCACCGGCCGCGAGCCCGCGTCGACACCGGCATCCGTGTCCGTCCCTGCGTCGACCTCCGAGCCTGCATCGGGGACACCGGCATCCGCGTGGGTGCCGGAATCCACGATGTCATCCCCCGGAAGTGGACCGGGCTCCGAGTCGCCCGTGCACGCGCCCAGGGCCAGCAGCGCGCCAAGCGCGAGCAGTGGGTGCTTCATCACTGGCCCTGCTGGATGCGCACGAGGCGGCGGCCGTTGACGTCCTTCACGCCCACGAGCAGGTCTGCGCCCAGCGACGACAGCAGCTCCACGGCCGTGCACGCATCCGCGGTGTTGAGCACCGCCTCACGCGAGCCCACGTTGACGGGCTGACCGCCGCCCAGGCCGGGCGTGAGCGAGAAGCGCGACACGTCCGTGACGCCGAAGCCCGTGGCACCGTAGGCGCCGCGCGCCACCGCCACGCCGTTGCCGAAGCTGGCGGCGGCGTTGAAGTCACTGCCCACGTCCACCTTCGGCTCGTTGGTGAGCACCACCGGCGTTCCCGAGGCCAGCGCCTCGCCCAGCTTCGCGCTGGACACGGCGTGGGCCACGTTCACGTACGTGTCCGCCGCCGCGTAGCCAAACACCCCGATGCCGTTCTGCGCGATGGCGGTGACGCCGCTGGCGCCCACCTGCGCCGGGAAGTCCACCACCTTGAACTTGACGAAGGGCTTGCCGGAGGTCACCAGCGCGTAGACGCCCAGGGAGCCCGACAGCCTTTCCAGGCCGCTGCCATTGACGAAGAACGCGTCCGTGGTGCCCGCGGCGGAGTAGTTGTCCGGCGCATCGAGATAGGTCGTCGCGTCGCGCTTGGACGGATCCACCACCGCGACGGAGCCCGGGGCGGGGAAGCCGCTCTTCGTGTAGCCCGCGAGCAGGCGCGTGCCGTCATGGGCCAGGAAGTAGGACGCGAACGTGGCGGTCGGGTTGGCGCGATCCGCGGGCGCGATCACCGTGTCGATCGCCGTGTCCCCCAGCGCCAGTTCCGGCCAGGTGCCCAGCGAGAAGACGTCACGGCCGGTGGCCGTCTGGCGCACCGCGAAGAGCGAATACGTGGGGCCCGGCGTGGACACCACCGCGACCACTTCCGGAGACAGGTCCGCGGACTCCGCGACGCTGAAGCCCGTCTGGAGCTGGAGCGTGCCCAGCACCTGCTCGCGAGGCAGCGGGGCACAAGCGACCGTGCCGCCATCCGTGCCCGCGTCCGTGCCGGTGCCACCGTCGGTCTCCGTGCCCGCGTCCGTCTCCGTGCCCGCGTCCGTGCCGGTGCCCGCGTCCGTGCCCGCGTCGTCCTCTTCGATGTCGACGACGACCTGGGTGCACAGCTCCTCGACGCAGGCCCAGGCCTGGCCCGCCGGGACCGCGCCCTTGTCGCGGCAGTCGATGGAGTCCACGCACTCATCGCCGCAGCCCGTGCCGCCCAGCACCACCGCCAGCAGGGCGCCCATCAGCGCCGCGCGCTGGCCCTTCGTGCCCATCCGCATCATGTCGGTCCGCATCGCGTCCTCGCTCCTGGCCTTCCCGCCCGGAGGCGGAAGGCATTTCCCTGGCGGGAGGCTGCGCGGACGGAAGGCATCCGACCGCCAGGCGCGCGTCGCCCCCTGGTGGTCTGCCTTCGCCGTCAGCTCCCCGCGGAGGTTCCGGTCTGTCGCCGGGCCCTCCGTGAAGAGGACGCCGGGTCGTCGCCAGGTCTTCGGACTCGCGGGAACGGCGTTCGTGTGAACACTGTTTCTGCTTACCGCTGCGGGGCAGTCCCGGACTCACACCGGGTTCCCTGAAAGCCCTCACGCCCCATGGCGGGAAGGCATCGATGACGGGGCCGGACTATGGCGACCCCGGGGCAAAGTCAATGCGGCGCGGGTTCGGCGCGTCGCTCGCGCATCAGCACGTAGCGCCGCGTGCTGCCGTCCACGACGACGGTGGACACCACGCGCCAGCCCTCGCCGCCCAGCCGCTGGAGCTCCACGAGGTCCTCATCCGGGCTCTCGCGCTTGACGAAGGTGTACTCGTACGCCGGTGCCGGCGGAGGCGCGGGCGGCGGAGGCACTTCCTTCCGTGGCGCGGTGCGGGACGTCTGCGCCCAGACCACCGAGGGAAGAAGGAACGGAGCGGCCACGCCGAGCAGGACGCCCAGCAGCACGAGGAGTGAGGCGGAACGACTGTTCATGGAAGCGCACCCGGGGGAGGGACAGCGGGCATGTAATGCCGCCACTCCCACCCCGGAAGCCTCCCCCGGCCCGGACGCACCGGATGCGAGCGCGAGTCCGCCGGGACCGTCCGCTGGAGAACGGCCCCGGCGCTCGTGCGCGACTACGGCAGCTGCACGCCGTTCACCACGGCGACGGCATCCAGGTCGAAGCCGCCGCTGGTGCCCGCGTAGCCGTTGGCGCCCGAATCGCGGATGCGCACGAAGCGGGCACGGGTGAGCCCCACGTCCGCCAGGTCGAAGCCGTCCCCGCCCGCCACGGCCGGGTCGGTGGCCGGGATGCCGTTGGAGGGGTGCGAGTACACGGGCGTGACACCCGCGCAGCCCGGGTAGTTGTTCGCCACGTCGGAGGACGCGCAGGGGAACTCGTGCCAGGTGACGCCGTCGTCGCTGACGGCCACCACGCCCGTCTCCGCGAACGGCTTGCCGCTGGGCTTGATGAACGCGTTCTCGAAGACGAGCAGGTCCACGCCCGGCCCGTCCGTCACGGCGATGTCCGTGAAATCCAGGACGATGACGCCGTTGCGCCCGAGCGACAGCACGTCCAGCGAGCCCGACGACGCGCCATCCCCCTGCGGAGCGCCCAGCACGATGCCCGGCAACTGGCTCTGACCGAACCCGGCGCCCGTTCCCGGAGCGAAGGACACGATGCGGTCCGCGAACGGGTCCCCCACCAGCGGCTGGCCCTGGAGGGAGTCCTGCCAGTCCTCGCCACCGCACGCCACGGCGAGGAGCGCGGTGAAGCCCAGCGCGAACGACTTTGGAAGAAGGGTCTTCTTCATGGGCGTGCTCACCGGAGCTGAGGGGCCTGCTGGATGCGGACCAGGCGCTCGCCGTTCTTGTCATCGACGCCGACGAGAAGATCCGACCCGATGGCGGTCATCCCGGTCACGCGCGTGCATTGGTCCGCGTAGACGAGGACCGGCTGACGGGCACCGACGGTCACGGTCGCGCCGGCCTCCGTCACGGTGAAGGCGAAGCGCGAGACGTCCGTGCCGGCGAAGTTGTAGTCGGGCGGGACGTAGTCGCCGCGGAGCACGGACACGCCCTCGCCGTGGCCCGAAGCGGCGATGAAGTTGGAGCCCACGTCGAGCGCGGGCGCATCCGCCACGTTGAAGGGCGTGCCGGACCTGAGCGCCTCGGTGATGGCCGCCGGGCCTACCGCGCGGCCCTCGTTGAGGTAGGTGTCGTCGGAGAAGTAGCCGAGCATCGCGACGCCGTTGGTTGCCACGGCGGTGAAGCCGCTGCCGCCCGTCTCCGGGGGAAGCGTGCCCACCTTCAGCGCGGTGAACGGCGAGCTGTCCGTCTTCAGCGCGTAGACGGCCAGACCGGCCGACACCGTGTCGAGCCCGCCGCCGTTGATGAGGAACGCGCCCGGCACGACGCCCGCGGAGAAGTTGCTCGGCGCGGAGACGTAGGTGGAGCTGGCGGGCACGGCGATGTCGTACACACCCACGGTGCCCGGGAAGCCCGCGCCGGACTTCGTGTAGCCAGTGAGGACGCGCTGGCCATCCGTCTCCACGAAGGGACTGAGGAAGAGTGAGGCGGAGGGCCCGCGATCCGCGGGAGCGGCCACGTCGAACAGCGGCGCCGCGCCCAGTGACACCTGCGGCCACGTGCCCAGCGAGTACAGCGCATGCGGACCGGAGTAGCCGTCCGACACGACCGTGTAGAGCGAGTACGTGGGACCGGGCGTCACGCCCACCGGGCCCGCGGCCGCGGGAAGCGACGCGGCCTCACCGGCCACGAAGCCCGCCTGGAGCTGGAGCGTGCCCAGCTTCGGGTCGTAGGTCGCGACCTCGCACGGATCCGAGCCCGCATCGGTGTCCGTTCCTGCGTCCGTCTCCGTGCCGGCGTCCGTCTCCGTGCCCGCGTCAGTGGTCGTACCGGCGTCGGGCTCCGTGCCCGCGTCCGTCTCCGTGCCCGCGTCCGTCTCCGTGCCCGCGTCGGTGGTCGTACCGGCATCGCTGCCCGTACCCGCATCCGTGCTCGTACCGGCGTCCGTGCTCGTGCCGGCATCGGTCTCCGTGTCGGCATCCGGCGTGGAGATGGACCTCAGCTCACAACGCTTCTCGGCGCAGGTGTAGCGCTGTCCCGCGGGAGCAGTTCCCTGCTCGCGGCAGTCGAACTCATCGACGCACTCATCGCCGCAGCCCGTACTGGTCAGCGCCATCGCGAGGGTCGTCAGCACCCACGCGAAGCCCTGGAGTCCCCGTCCCGTCATCATCCGCTCTGTCTTCATCCGCGACTGCTCCCTTGCATCGCCCCCACGGGCGAGGTGAATCCAAGGGGCATGGACGGAGAGCGGACCGCGAACGAGGGACACGTCAGGACACGACACGCCGCGCGAGCGGAAGACCTCCGTCACCTCCCCTCGGAGGCTCCGGTCTGGCCATGCCCGGAGGCATGGGTCGTGGCAGGTCTTCGGACTCACAGGCGCGGGTGGCCCTCATCGGGTCACCCACCTACTGGCCGTCGCTTCCCAGCCCACGGAAGGGCCAGTGCTTGCGAGGACGGCGTTCGTTCCTGCTCACCGCTGCGGGGCAGTCCCGGACTCACACCGGGTTCCCTTTAAACGCCACACCGTGCGGATGCGGCGTACCAACGACAGGCGCTGGAGTATGGCGGACGGCAGGGCTTGTCAATACAAGCCAAAGTCAACTCCTCACGGCACCGCGACGATGTCGATGGCATTGGAGATGCCGCGCCGAGGATCCACCGGACACGCATCCAGCGCCGGCCCCGTCGCTTGCGGCGTGGAGTTGCCGCGCCGCTCGACGAACTGGCCGTCGCGCACCTCCACCACGAACACGCGGCCCGCGTTCACGTCCGTGACGTAAACGGCATTGCCCACCACCGCGAGCCGTCCTCCCACCGCGAGGTCGCAGCCATTCTCAGGCCCCCCGGTGCAGCCCGGCGACAGCGCATACGACGCCACGGGCTTGTCATCCTTCACCAGCACCAGCCCCGTGGCCCGCACCGCCTTGGCCTGGTAGCCGCCCGCGGTGTCGAACACCGCCTCGCCCAGGCAGCTCACCACCAACTGGTCACCCACGGCCTGCACGTCACCCGCGTTGAGGCAGTCCTTCGCGCCCAGGTCGATGGCATGCACCCCACCATCCGCCGGGTCGATGCGCGCGAGCATCCCGGGCCCGTTGGGCAGATAGTCATTCGCGGGGTTCAGGTTGGTGAGCGCGACGTACACGCCCGCGTCCACGGACACCGCCGCGTAGGGAAGCGCCATCGTCGTGCCGCCGTCGAAGGACTTCAGGTCCAGGCCGGTGAGCGGAACGGTGTCCACGAGCCGGGGCTTCTCCGGGTCGCTCACGTTGACGCGAGCCACGGCGTTGCCCTGCTTGAAGTCGGAGCCGGCCGTGCCGAACAGCGGGATGTAGAACGTGTCTCCGCGCTTCGTGATGACCTGCGGGCTGGTGTTCGCGCCCAGGTTCACCTGCCCCACCGTGCGCAATCCCAGCCCCCCGCCCTGCGCCGCCCCTTCCCGCTTGAGCACCTGGAGCGTGTTGTTCACCGAGTCGAGGACATACACATACGGAGGGTCCACGAAGATGTCATTGGGCGAAGCCGCCACCGCGCCCAGCGAGTCCTCCTCCGCCACCGTCCCCAGTGCCCCCGCGGGAGCCTGCGACAGCACCGAGCGCGCTGCGTCCGCCGCCAGCACCACGCCATCCCAAGCCGCCAGCACCTGCACGCCCGAGCCGAACTGCCGCCGGGGCCCCATCCGGTCCGTCCCCGCCTGGATGCCCACGAGCTGCCCGTTGGTGTAGCAGGCCGTCACCACGTCATACATGCACCGGCCCGAGTGGCAGGACTGCACATCCGGGCACACCGCGCCGCAAGCGCCACAGTTGAGCGGATCATTCGCGAGCACGACGCAGCTGTCCCCGCACCGATCCGCGCCGGCGGAGCATCCCTCGCGGCAGGTGCCGGATTCGCAGACCTGGCCGGACGGACACGCGGCGCCGCAAGCGCCACAGTTCAGCGGGTCGCTCGCGAGCGCGACGCACGCGTCACCACACGTCTCCGTGCCCGGCTGGCATCCGCATACGCCCGCCTGACACGTCTCCCCTGCCCCGCATGAGGCACCACACGCGCCGCAGTTCGACGGGTCGCCCTGGAGGTCCACGCATTCGGTGCCACAAACGCTGAGGCCGGACGTGCACAGGACCTTCTCCTCCGGGCATCCGGTGAGGAGCGCCGCCGCCAGGGCCGACAGCAGCAGCGCGAGCCGAGCATCAGGGAGGGGACGCGACATGGGAGTCCTCGGAGGGGGAAGGGTCGAGCGCCACGGAGAGCGTCACGTAGGCGGCGCGGCCGGGCAGCGGCATGCCGGTGTAGTCGGCGGTCCGCGCATCGAGCAGGTTCTTCACGTCGAACGACACGGTGAGGTCCGGCCGGTGCAGGAAGGTGCTGGAGGCCCCCACGCTCACCCAGGTGCGCGAAGGCAGCGACAGCCGTGCCTCGCCCACGCGGTTGATCAACTGAGCGGACTGGACGAGGACTTCCGTGCGGCCATTGAGCCAATCCGGTCCCACGCGCAGCCGGCCCACCCACTTGTGGCGAGGGCGATACGGCAACTCCTTGCCGAAATAGCGAGGGTCGCCGTAACGGTTCTGCGTGCGGGTCCACGCATAGCTGCTGGTGGCGGTGAGCCACGCACGAGGCCGGGCCTCCAGTTCCACCTCCGCGCCCCACACACGAGCGGCGGCGAAGTTGTAGGGCCTGGCTAGATTCGGCGGGTACAGCTCGTAGGCGATGAGGTTCTCGTACACCGCCGCGAAGCCGCCCACGGTGACGCTCCAGATGTCGTCGCTCCACAGGGCCGCGGCGTCCACGGAGAGGGCGCGCTCGGGCTTGAGCTCCGGGTTGGGCAGCAGCAGGCCCTGACGGATGTAGAGCTCCAGGAACGACGGCGCGCGGTGGGACTGGCCCGCGTTGGCGCGCACGCCGAAGCCGTGGCCCAGAACCACGCTCGCGCCCAGCTTGGGCGACAGGAGCGAGTAGTGCCCCACGCGCTCCACGCGCACAGAAGGCACCAGCTTCAAGCGCTCGGAGAACAGGGACAGTTCGTCCATGGCCATGACGCTCGCGCGCCACCACGACGCGGCCTGCCCGCCCACCGCCTGCGTGACGGACTCCGATGATCCAGCGAGCGTGACAGCGAGCGCGTTGCGTCCCAGCACCGCGCGCCCCTCCACCTCCACGCCGCCCACGCTGTAGCGCTGCGCACCAGCGTCCACGCCGGTGGTGCCACCGGTGACGTCCAGCCAGTCGCGACGGAAGAAGCCGCGAGCACTGCCCTCGCCCGTGTCACCGAAGGGCCGTGCCCAGCGAGCGCCCAGCGACAGGCGCGTCTGGTCCTGGCGACGGGACACGGTCGGGTTCTGCACGGTGCCCGCGAGCGCGCGGTCCTCCAGCGACAACTCCGCGAGCACGTCCACGCGTCCGCCACCGTCCAGACCACGCCGGTACTTCAGGAGCGCGCCGCCACCGCGAGCGTCATTGCGCGTGCGCACATCCTGCGTGAGCGGGTTGTCGTCCAGCGCGGGCAGTTCGTCGACGCGGTAGCTGAAGTCGCCCTGGGAACGGCCGCCATGCAGCAGCACCAGCGCCTGGCCATCGAGCAGCGCGCCCGACGCGGCGACATGGGCCATCACGGTGTCGAAGCTGCCGTAGGTGACCTCTCCGCTGGAGAGCAGCCGCGACGAAGGCGCGCGGGTGACGAGGTTGACCGCGCCGCCCAGTCCGCCCGCGCCGTAGCGGGCACCGGCCGCGCCGCGAAGGATCTCCATGCGCTCCAGCAGCGCGACGGGGATGAGCGACAGGTCCGCGACGCCGCCCGCGCCGTTGAGCGGGATGCCGTCCAGGAACACGAGCACGCCATTGGACGACGCGCCGCGAACCACCAGGCTCTTGCTCTGCCCGTATCCACCGGAGTCCTGCACGACGAGGCTCGCGGAGCCGCCGAGCAACTCCGCGGTGTCGCGCGCTTCGCCCGCGCGCTCGCGAGCATCGATGACTGTGATGGCGCCCGTGGGGTCGCGGCGTCGAGCGGAGTCGACGGGTGCTTCGGGGACTTCCTTGCCGATGACCTCCACGGTGGGGAGGATGAACTCAGGAAGGGGCGCCTCGCTGGCCTCGGGCGCAGGCGTTTCCTGCCCGGCCTGGGCCAGTCCCTGGAAGCTGAGCACCAGACCGACGACGGCCCGGGCGAGAAGCGAGCGCAACATGCTCCGCCTTCCGCTCCCTCCGTCGAAGAGAGAAGGCCTCACGGCAGCACCGCTGCCGCACCCCTGGGCAGGTCTCCTGGCTGACAGGCTCCAGACGTGGGCGCACGCTGCGCCCTTCTGGAAGGAACCCTCCACCTTCCCTTCGCATCCGCTGACGCGAAAGTGGTGACAGCCGAGGCTTCCAGCCCTGGACCTCAGGGCAACCCGTTCACAGTGGCGGGACCGCGCCGGACTCGCACCGGCTTCCCTCTTGAAGGCCCGGCATGGGCACCCAAGGGCCCGGCCCTTCTAGGAGGTCACTCCCAGCCCGTCAAGGCACGGGCGCCGACGCGCCGTGGCGCAGCCCGTCGATGAGCAGGTCGACCATCCTGCGAGTGAAGCCGGGGCCGACCTCCGCGACGGGAACGCAGAGATTCGCCACGCCTCGCAGGAGCTCGTACGCGTCAACGTCCTTGCGCACCTGCCCTGCCGCCGCGGCAGCAGCGAGCAGAGACTGGAGCGCCGGTTCGAGGTGCTCCCGAAAATACGCGGGCAGCGCCTGATACGCCGGATCCTGGGCATTGAGCGACGCGGCAAGGCCTCGCTTGGTGGCAATCAAACTCGTGAACCGGTGAAGCCACCGCGTCAGCGCTTCGAACGCCTCATGCTCGCGCGCCAGCGCCGGGGCTTCGGCCGCGCATGCGTCGATTTCGCGCCGGTACACGGCGGCGATCAGATCGGCCCGCTGTGGAAAGTGTCGATACACCGTCGCGATGCCGACGCCCGCACGGCTCGCGATCTCGCGGACGGGCGCGTCGACCCCGGACTCGGCGAACACGGCCTTCGCCGCTTCGAGAAGGGAGTCAAGGTTTCGCTGCGCATCCGCTCTGGGGGTCTTCTTCATCGCCTTGACAAACGGAACAACGTTCCGCATATGAGGGTTCGTACCGGAACAACGTTCCGTATAGCTCAACCGCAGGAGGAGAGGAAGCCATGCCCCCGACCCACCGCACGACGCAACTCGGCAGGACAGGCCCGCGGGTGTTTCCCATCGCGCTCGGCTGCATGGGCATGTCCGGAGCATACGGGCCGTCCGACGAGAGCGAGAGCATCGCGACGATCCGCGAGGCGATCGACCGTGGGGTGACGCTGCTGGACACGGCCGACTTCTACGCCAGCGGGCACAACGAGCTGCTCATCCGCCGCGCCATCGAGGGCCAGCGCGACAAGGTGCGGCTCTCGGTGAAGTTCGGAGCCATGCGTGGGCCGGACGGGGCGCCCGTGGGCTTCGATGGCCGCCCCGCGGCGGTGAAGAACTTCGTCACGTACAGCTTGCAGCGGCTCGGCGTCGATCACATCGACGTCTATCGCCCCGCCCGGCTGGACCCGAATGTGCCGATTGAGGACACGGTGGGCGCGATCGCCGACCTGGTGAAGGGCGGCTACGTGCGAAGCATCGGGCTCTCCGAGGTGGGCGCCGAGACCCTTCGCCGCGCGGCGAAGGTGCACCCCTTGAGCGACCTGCAGATCGAGTACTCGCTCATCACGCGCGAGCCGGAGAAGACCCTCTTCCCCACACTCACCGAGCTGGGCATGAGCGCGACGCTGTACGGCGTGCTCTCTCGTGGACTGTTGACCGGCGCGAAGGTGGAGGGCGCCCGCATGCACTACCCGCGCTTTGCTGGCGAGGCAGGCCAACGCAACGCAGCGACCGTCGCGCGCTTCCACGCGTACGCCGCGGAGCGCGGGATGACACCGGCCCAGCTCTCCGTGGCGTGGGTGCTGGCGAAGCAACCAGGGTTCGTGCCCGTGGTCGGCGCACGCACGCGCAAGCAACTGCTCGACGTGCTCGGCGCGCTGGAGAAGCCCCTGTCGTCCGACGACGTGGCCGCCGTCGAGGCGATCCTCCCGAAGGAAGCTATCGCCGGCACGCGCTACCCCGAGCAGCAGATGAAGATGCTCGACAGCGAGCGCTGAGACGCTTTCCATTTCCTCGCCCCAATTGTCGCAGCAGTGCTGCGACAATCTTCGCGTCGGGAAGTCGGTGGCGAGCTGGAGCGACCGGCGCAGGTTCTTCTCGCCGAAGCCGCGGCAGGAGCGTGCCCCCAATTGTCTCCGCACTGCGGAGACAATTCGGCCGCCATCCCTGCCCCCGGTGACCGAGGTGCGGACGCAATGCCCCGGCTCTCACCGCGCAAAGACCCCCACTGGAGCATCCGCGCCCATCCCCGCGCACACCGCCGCACGGTGCGCTGACTCAACCTCAGAGGAGCACGCCGCTGACACGTGGGCTGCTCGAGCCCGGACGCGACCTCAGGCGGTCGAGCCAGCGAGGTGCCCGGGCCGCCGCATCGTGCTGGTGCTCGACAACGGCGGCTGCTTCACCACTCTGTCCCCGAAGAGGGCGTCCGGCAGTCGGCGCGGCGCGCCTGGCGTATGCGCACGCGGGACGCCTCCCCCCCTTTACCGGCGTCCCCCGGGCGCCTGCCACGTGCTGGTGGGCTCACTCCACGCTGGCGTCGACAACTGGGTGGACGGGCTGGCGCTGGACACCTGGGCCGAGACACTCCACCCGTCCTGACTCGTTCTGTCGGAGAAGGCCGGGAAGGTGGCCTTGGCTCCGGGGTCCTGCACGAGAGGGGCGTGCTGCACCGCGACCTCAAGCCCGAGGAGGCGGGCCTCCTCGAGTGGGAGGAGGTGCCCCCGGCCGAAGGGCAAGGCGTAGCGCAGCGGCGCATCCGCCGGCCCGAGTGGCCCGCCGAGTCCAGTACGCCGCCACCGCGCAAGCCGGTGCTGGAGCGCTTCCTGCACATACCCATGGCTCGCGAGAGGCGCCCCGAGGTCGTACCGGACAAGTCGCAGTCCGCTGGAGCGCGAGGGCCGCGCACGCGCGGATGGCCTTACTTCGTCCTCGTGTCCGCGCTGGCGGTCGGCATCTTCGGGGCAAAGGTGCTCGGTTGGTGACCTCCCGCTCGGGCGTTACGTGCCGCTCACCTTGTCACGGCCCCGCAAGTGCCCAGGGTTCCAAAGGGAGGGCGAGACATGTTCAAGCACGTGCTGTCCACGAAGGACCCTGCAGCAGCCATGCAGGAATGGGAGAGCCTCGGGGGGCGGGAACTCCACCGCTTCTCCGAGTCGGTGTTTGTCGCCGAGCTACCCGAGGGGGTGGAGGTGGCGGCGCTGAAGTATTCACAGCCGCTCCAGCCGGAGGCGCTCGACGGCGCCTCGAGCCTGGCGGTGGATGCATGGCGGGCGATGGAGGACAAAGCCAGACGGAAGGAAATGGGTCCGGCCGAAGGCCTGCCCTGGGATGCTCCGGGCTACCAGCCCCCGAGGAAGAAGGACGCGGAGAAGGAAAAGGCCCTGAAGGTCATCCCGCGCAGGGCCCTGACAGGCCCCGTGGGCATCGGGCTCGTCATCGTTTCGGGCCCCGGCGAGGGACTGGACTTCTCCTCGGAGCAACGGAGCAAGGTCGTCCAGGAGGCGCTGGAGGGGCTGAACTTCCTGGTCGGCGCGGAGCCCCGGGCGCGCGTGTCCTTCTCCTATGACATCCGCCCCGTGAGCGTCTCCGCGCCTCCAGGTAGCGTGATGCGCATCACCGACGGCTGGAATGGCCTGCCTGCGGATTTCACTGGCGGCTTCAACGCGGCGGTGTGCGGGCGCGGCCCCTTCGCCGGCAAGGGCTACTTCTTCAAGGGCGACTCCTACATCCGCTACGACTGGCAGAGCGACCGCGTGGACTCCGGGCCCCGCCTCATCGCCGACTGCTGGCATGGCCTGCCCGAGGGCTTCACCAGCGACTTCGACGCTGTCATCAATGGCGACGGTCCCTTCGCGGGCAAGTGCTACTTCTTCAAGGGCGACTCCTACGTCCGTTACGACTGGCAGAGCGACCGCGTGGACTCCGGGCCGCGGCGCATCACCGATGGCTGGTACGGCCTGCCCGAGGGCTTCACCAGCGACTTCGACGCCGCCGTGTGCGGTCAGGGGCCCTTCGCCGGCAAGGGCTACTTCTTCAAGGGCGACTCCTACATCCGCTACGACTGGCAGAGCGACCGCGTGGACTCCGGGCCCCGCCTCATCACCGACGGCTGGTACGACCTGCCCCCGGGCTGCACCGCGAGCCTGGACGCGGTCCTCGAAGGTGACGGGCCGTTCGCCGGCAAGTGCTACTTCTTCAAAGGTAGCGCCTACGCCCGCTACGACTGGGCCCGGGACAGGGCCGACCCGTATTGCTCCGACAGGGACTACGAGCCCTGCGAGGCGACCTGGCGGGACGCCGCCCTCCAGCAGATGGGGTTCGACCCTGGCACGACCGGGGTGGAGCAGTACGTCCGGCAGCTCACGAGCCGCATGAATGTCCCCCAGGCGCTCGTGGTGTTCTTCACCCGCTACCCGCTGACCCACTTCGGCTACGCCCTGCGCGGCGGCCCTTCCATCGTCCTCCACTACGACAACGATGGCTGGGGACCGGACAACATCAACCGCACGCTCGCCCACGAGGCCTGTCACATCTTCTGGGCCTTGGACGAATACGCGTCGAGCGGATGCACGTGTGACGGCACCCCGTACAGCGCCTTCAAGGTTCCGAATCGCAACTGCGAGAACTGTCCCGACGAGCACGTCGACTGCATCATGAATAAGAACACGCTGGCCCTGTGCGCGTTCACTCGCGGGCAGCTCGGCTGGAACTACGGGCTGGACAGAGTGGGCACCGCCGTCTGCGGTGAGGGTCCCTTCAACGGCAAGGCGTACTTCTTCGAGGGCAGTTCCTACGTCCGCTACGACTGGGCGAGCGACCAGGCCGATCCGGGCCAGCCCCGGCCCATCACCGACGGCTGGCATGGCTTGCCCGAGAGCTTCACCGGGGACTTCGACGCCATCCTCACCGGCGGCGGCCCCTTCGCAGGCAAGTGCTACTTCTTCAAGGGCGACGCCTACGTCCGCTACGACTGGGCGAGCGACAGGGTGGACTCCGGTCCGCGGCGCATCACCGATGGCTGGCACGGCCTGCCCGAGGGCTTCACCGAGGGCCTCGACGCGGCCGTGTGCGGTCAGGGCCCCTTCGCCGGCAAGGGGTACTTCTTCAAGGGCGACGCCTACGTGCGCTACGACTGGCGGAGCGACCGGGTGGACTCCGGGCCCCGCCTCATCACCGACGGCTGGCATGGCCTGCCCCCGGGCTTCACCGAGGGCTTCGACGCCATCCTCAACGGAGGCGGACAGTTCGCCGGCAAGTGCTACTTCTTCAAGGGAGACTCCTACGTCCGCTACGACTGGCAGAGCGACCGGGTGGACCCGGGCTACCCCCGGAAGATTTGCGACGAATGGCCCGGGGTCCTCATGTGGCCGGCCAACTCCTGACGCCGTGACGCAGCTGGAGCGCGTCCGCAAGGCGTCTGGACTGGACGCGGCACTGTCGACGCCAGCGTGGTGTGAGCCCACCCGCGTGGCGACGCGCTACGAGAAGCGCGCCGCCAACTGCCTGGCGATGGTCCTCATCGCGCCTCCATCCGTCTCTGGCTCTGGGTTGCGGACACGCCCTGCCCGTCAAGGTGCGCCCTGTACCCGCGAGCCCGTCACTTCCGCCCCTTGGGCCTCCGCTTCGAGCCACGAATCGCGGCGGCGTGCGTGCTCGACGCTACGTCCACGTCGCCCCCCGCACTGATTTCGAGCCTCGCACGCGCGGACTCGATCACGCGGTGGAGACGCTCCTGGAGGACCTCACGCGGAGGCAGTTCCGTCAGGTACTCAGCGAGCCCGACAACAGGGTGCGTGCCGAGCAGGCCCCGACTCTCACCATCCAAGACCCCCACTGGAGCATCCGCGCCCATCCCCGCGCGTGGACACCGCGCGCACCGCCGCACGGTGCGCTGACTCAACCTCAGAGGAGCACGCCGCTGGCACGCGGGCTGCTCAAGCCCGGACGCGACCTCAGGCGGTCGAGCCAGCGAGGTGCCCGGGCCGTGGTGGCGCGGGATTCTGAAGGGGGAAGCGTGTCGATGCTGATGGCGGGGAAGCGGTTGGCGGTGTTCTCCATCCGCGAGGGCAAGGGCGGGAGCATCTGGGTGCGCGCGGGCAGCGCGTTCGTCAACAAGGACGGTTCGCTCAACGTGCTGTTGGACGTGCTGCCCCTGGACGGGAAGCTGCACGTGCGCGAGGCGGCGGAGAAGCGCGACACGGCGGCCGGCAGCCGCTTCGGCGGCGAGCCTTCGCTGGAGGCGGGCGCGGGGGGCCACTCGTGAAGTGGGCCTGGGCGTGGGTGTTGGGCTGCGTGCTGATGGGGCCTGGGCGTGCGGACGCCGCCAGCCCGCGCATGCAATACGTGGGGGTGGTCAACCTGAACGAAGCCACGGCGGCGGAGCTGGACCTGCTGCCGGGCGTGGGTGAGAAGGCGGCGCAGCGCATCCTCGAGCACCGCAAGAAGCGGCCCTTCGGTCGCGTCGAGGAGCTGGTCCGGGTCAAGGGCTTCGGCAAGAAGAAGTTCCTCAAGCTGAGGGCCCACCTGGCCCTCAGCGGCCCCACGACCCTCAAGAAGGAGCAGGTCCCCGCCTCCCTGCCGCCGGGAAGGGAGGCAAGCGTCACGAACCCATGAAAAATACAACCATCGGTTGAGTCAGGCTCAGGAAGGCCGCCATTCCCAGGTCCCGGCATGCCCCGGGGATGGCGGCTTTCCGCAGCCTCCCACGGCCTCCAGACGGGCGGCCCCGTCCGCCTGAGAGCACCCCTTCCGGATTTTGCTGGAACGCCCAGGCCGACGCGCTAGGACACGCCCACCTTTGGAACACAACGGAAAGACAGGGAGGCCGGAGGTGAGGGAGGATGCGCCCATGAAGGACACACAAGCCCCGGAGTCGATACCAGGCCCGGACGGCAGCAGGTCCCGGGGTTCGCAGCCGCATCAGCAGCAGCTGGGTGAGGTGCTGGAGTTCATGCGCCTCCTGTGGGCCGTGGATCATGGTCTGCAGTCCACGTCCAAGCGGATGGAGTCCACGCTGGGACTCACCGGCCCGCAGCGGCTGGTCATCCGGCTGGTGGGCCGCTTCCCGGGCATCACCGCCGGCGCGCTCGCCAACATCCTCCACGTGCACCCCAGCACGCTCACCGGCGTGCTCAAGCGCCTGGAGAAGCGCGGCCTGCTGGAGCGCAAGTCGGATCCGCTCGACGGCCGCAAGGCGCTCTTCGCGCTGACCGACTCCGGCCGCGCGCTGGACATTCCGTCCGAGGGCACCGTCGAGTCCGCCGTGCAGCGCGTGCTCGCCCGCCTGGCCCGCGACCGCATCGTCTTCACCCAGGAAGTGCTCAAGGCGCTCGCCGAGGAGCTGGGCGGCCTCTCCGCGCCCCTGGAGGACACTCCGGCTTCCTCCCGCCCCGTTCCTCCCGCCGAAGGC